>NZ_JBNAZM010000028.1:0-58621 GCF_051195215.1 Arhodomonas sp. AD133
CGAGCGCGGCGTTTACCTCAATCTCTACCAGGTGCTGGACCTGTTCAGCCGCTATCCCGTCGCCTGGATGATCTCCCGCAAGGAGAACGCCGCGCTGGCCCAACGCCTGTTCGCGCAGGCCTTCCGCGCCCACGGGATCGAGCCGGGGACGCTGGTGATCCACCAGGATCGCGGCGCACCGATGATCGCCCACAGCTACCGGGACTTCCTCGCCGACTGCGGCGTGCGCCGCAGCTACTCCCGGCCGAGGGTATCCAACGACAACCCGTTCAGCGAGTCGGCGTTCAAGACCCTGAAGTACAGCCCCGGCTACCCCGGCCGGTTCGCCGACATCGACCACGCTCGCAGCTGGGTGCGTGGCTTCATCGCCGACTACCAGCATCGGCCCCATGAGGGCTTGGCCTTCTACACCCCGGCCGACGTCTTCGAGGGCCGCGTCGACACGGTCCACGCCCGCCGGCAGGCCGCGCTGGATGCTTACTACGCCGAGCACCCGGAGCGCTTCCCGAAGGGGCCGCCGCTCGCCACCCGACCCCCGAGCAGCGTCTGCATCAACCCGGACGACGGTATTACCTGTACGGCCAGTGAGCTGGTCACCGAGCCGAGTGCCTGCGAGCCCGCGTATCCACCGGTCAGCACCGGCAACATTCATTAGCAATCCGAGGGCTCACTGTCGGAAAAAGGTTGACACATTCCGCGTCAGCCAGCGCTTCGCGCTCGCCGGCCCATGAAGGTGGCGCCTCGTTCGCAGCGCGCCAACGTACTGCAGCGCTGCGCTGCAGAGCCATTCGGCTTTCCGCTTGGTACTTTCCACTTTCCTCTCGACGTTAGTAAGCTGCGCGGCATCACGAACACGGGAGGATGCGATGAGCGAGGAGCTTCTCGATACGGTCGAGGTCGGTGGCGACGATGACGCCGGAGCGAGCGTGATCTGGCTGCATGGCCTCGGCGCGGACGGTCACGACTTCGAGCCCATCGTGCCAGAGCTCCGTCTTCCCGCCGGGACGGCTGTGCGTTTTATCTTCCCCCACGCGCCCGTTCGCCCGGTGACACTCAACGCCGGCATGGCGATGCGCGCCTGGTACGATCTCTACGGCCTCGACGAATCCATGCGCGAGGATGCCGAAGGCCTCGCCGAGAGTGCGCGCCACGTGGAGGCGTTGATCGGCCGTGAGCGCGAGCGCGGGGTTCCGGCCGAACGCATCGTGCTCGCGGGATTCTCCCAGGGGGGTGCCGTGGCGCTGCACACTGCGCTGCGCCACCCCGAGCGCCTTGCCGGTCTAATGGGGCTTTCCACCTATCTGCCGGTACGCGACCGCCTCGACGAAGCCGCGCCAGCCAATCGGGACATCCCCATCTTCATGGCCCACGGCACTAACGACCCGGTGCTGCCGTTCGAATTCGGCCGCCGCTCCGCCGAGCGTCTGGAGGCCGCCGGCTACACCGTGGAATGGCACGAATACCCCATGCAGCATGCTGTCTGCCTCGAAGAAATTCGCGCCGTCGGCGCCTGGCTGACCCGAGTGCTAACACTCGACCGGTAGCCATGTGGGGCATTGGCCAAGCCGCCGGCGCGACGGCCGGCGGCGATGAACGACGGTCAACGCGGTTCGGGGCTGAAGTGCCCCATGAACGTCACCGCTTCGATGGCCTCGAAGTAGGGCAGAAAGCGCGGATCCCCGTTCTCGAACGCGTCCGCCGCCGACAGGGCGCTGTCGAGGCTGTCCCACTTCGCCAGGTCGGCGAATACCCGCTCCTCACCTGCAGGCTCGTAGGACTGGATATCGAGCAGACCGGGAAACCCCCGCAGGGCATCCCGCAGGCCGGCGCGAAGTGCCGGCATGTCCGCCTCCCGGCCGGCCTTGACCCTGAACAGTGCCACTTCCAGGACATGATTGTCGGTCATGATCGCTCCTTCTTTGTGTCAGTGGAGCGAAAAGTCTGAACCGGGGCTGCTGACAGCGTTCTGTCAGTCCGGGCACGGGGTATCGCGGCGCGTGTCGCTGCGCTCGCGCATGTAGCCGGCGAGGCTGATGCCGGCTTCCGGATGCACCACATCGCCAGCGACAGTAAGGCTTTCGATGCGATCGACCCGGAAATCGCGATAGGCCGATCGCAGGCAACACCAGGCGCCCACGGTCCACTTGCCCCCCCAATGAAAAAGACCCAAAGGGAAGATCGTGCGTTCGGAGACCCGCTCGGCGAGACTCAGATAGCGCATCGTAAGCGCCTGACCGCGACGGACCGCGCGGCACAAGGTGTCCCAGTGCGTACGTTCAGCGGCGGTCAGGCCGCGGCTGAAATCCCGGGCCGCCGCCTGCGCAGGATCGACGCCGTGGCCCGGCGCCGCGGCCTGAATCTTGCCGAGTAGCGTCCGCGCTGCCCCGGCGAGCTCCTCGCCGGTTGCACGCGCCAGCATCTCCACGGCGAGCATCAACGCCTCGAGCTCACCGGCGGTCAACGCCAGCGGCGGCAGCTCGAAGCCATCGTCGACGGCGTACCCCACCCCCGGCTCGCCGTAGATCGGAATGCCGCTGACCGACAGATCGTCGATGTAGCGGTAGATCGTGCGCACCGACACGCCCACGCGCTCGGCGAGCGCCGCCGCGGTAATGGGCTGGCACGTTCGGATCAGATTGACGACCTGGAAGAGACGGTCGGCCTTACGCATGCCCTAGGGTCCTGTATGAGAATTTCGCTGCGTTTCTGGGCGTCAGGGCGGTGTTGCGCGCCATGGACGCTGGCGATTGCACCGCAATGATGCACGACATCGCCACCGTTGCACTGCAACGGCCGCTCACCACCCCGCCAAAATCGAAAATTCATTTTCAGATCAACTACCTGAAATCATTGGCACGAACTCTGTAGTGGCCCTCGTCACGGCCGCCAGTCGATGGGGCGGCGCACCATCCTCCGCTAGTGACAACGAGGGCCGATATGGGCACCAGCATTCGCCAACGACTTACCACGACCGTCGCGGGTCTCGCCCTGGCCGCCGGCATGGCCGGCGCGCAGGCCGCCGAACCCATCAAGGTCGGCGTGCTCCACTCGCTCTCCGGGACCATGGCCATCAGCGAGAGCACGTTGAAGGACACCATGCTCATGCTCATCGAGCAGCAGAACGCCGAGGGCGGTGTGCTTGGCCGCGAGCTCGAGCCCGTGGTAGTGGACCCGGCCTCGGACTGGCCACTGTTCGCGGAGAAGGCCCGCGGGCTCATCACCCAGGAGAAGGTGGACGTCATCTTCGGCGCCTGGACCTCGGTGTCGCGCAAGTCCGTGCTGCCGGTGGTCGAGGAGCTCGAGGTGCCACTGTTCTACCCGGTGCAGTACGAGGGCGAGGAGTCGTCGAAATACGTCTTCTACACCGGTGCCGCGCCCAACCAGCAGGCCATCCCCGCGGTGGACTATCTGCGCGAGATGCTCGGCATCGAGCGCTTCGTGCTGGAAGGCACCGACTACGTCTACCCACGCACCACCAACAAGATCCTCAAGCAGTACCTCATGGATCACGGCGTGGCCGAAGAGGACATCCTGGTCAACTACACGCCCTTCG
This sequence comes from Arhodomonas sp. AD133, assembly GCF_051195215.1. Taxonomy (NCBI): domain Bacteria; kingdom Pseudomonadati; phylum Pseudomonadota; class Gammaproteobacteria; order Chromatiales; family Ectothiorhodospiraceae; genus Arhodomonas; species Arhodomonas sp. AD133. The sequence continues at coordinate 3,554 of NZ_JBNAZM010000028.1, forward strand.
GCTTCTCCGACTGGCAGAGCGAGGTGGCGCGAATCAAGGAGTTCGGATCCCAGGGCAAGCCCACGGCGGTGGTCTCCACCATCAACGGCGACGCCAACGTGCCGTTCTACAAGGAGCTCGCCAACCAGGGCATTTCCGCGGCGGACATCCCGGTGATCGCCTTCTCCGTGGGCGAGCAGGAGATCTCGGGCATCGACACCGCGCCGCTGGTGGGTCATATGGCCGCCTGGAACTACTTCCAGAGCGTGCAGACTCCCGCGAACGACGCCTTCATCGAGCGCTGGCACGAGTACATCGGTGACGCCGAGCGCGTGACCAACGATCCCATGGAAGCGCACTACATCGGCTTCAACATGTGGGTCCAGGCGGTGGAGAAGGCCGGCACCGCCGATCCCGAGGCGGTGGTGGATGCCATGGTCGGGGTCACCGCTCCGAATCTCACCGGCGGTGTCTCCACGATGATGCCCAATCATCACATCACCAAGCCGGTGCTCATCGGCGAGGTCCAGGAGGACGGTCAGTTCGCCGTGGTCTGGGAGACCCCGGGGATGGTTGCCGGCGACGCCTGGTCGGACTACCTCCCGGACAGCGCCGAGCTCATCGCCGACTGGCGAGCACCACTCGCCTGCGGCAACTACAACGTGCAATCCGGCGAATGCTCGGGCCAGAACTACTGACCCGGCCGTGCGGCGATGCGGCAGCGACCGCATCGCCGCTGTCCGACTGACGCGGAGTAGCCGATGACAATGCCACGTGCGCTTCTGCTCGCCTGCCTGGTGCTCGGAGTTGCGACAGCCGCCCCGGCGGCGGCACTCACCGACACGCTCCAGCAACTGGATACACGCAACTTCCGCACGAAGATGGCCGTCGCCGAGGACATCGCCGCTTCCGGTCATCCGCGCGCGGCCACCGTGCTGGAGGCACTGGCGGCGGGTAACCTCTACTTCGAACGCCCGGCGGACCGCGCGGCCGTCCGCCGCGACGACGACACGGTGGTCAACGCCGCCACCGGCGAGCCCGTCGCCGAGCCGGGCGAGCTCGACCGCGTCATCGTCAACATCCTCATGCGCCGGCAAATTGCCGACGCCGTCGCGCGGCTCAACCTGAGCGCCGACGAACCGGACACCCGCCTCGCCGCGGCCCGCAACCTCTTCGGCGAGCTCGACGACGAGGGCGCCGCCATGGTGCGCGAGCGCCTCGCGGCGGAATCCGATGACCGGGTGCGCGCCGCGCTGGAGACCGCGCTCGCCCTCGCCGCTCTCGACGGCGGCGACCGCGAGGCGCAGATGGCGGCGATCGACCGGCTGCGCGGCCAGCTCTTCGACAGCGCTCGCAACGCCCTGCGCAACGCCGCCGCCGACGAGTCCCTGGACACGCCGGTGCGCGAGGCGGCCGGCGCCGCGTTCGCCGCCACCGAACAGCGGGTGAGCTTCTTCAACACCGTCGAGCAGGTGTACTACGGCCTGTCCATGGGCTCGGTGCTGCTGCTCGCCGCCATCGGGCTGGCCATCACCTTCGGCGTGATGGGCGTGATCAACATGGCCCATGGTGAGCTCATCATGCTCGGGGCGTACACCACGTATGTACTCCAGCAGCTGCTACCCGGCCACGTGGGCCTGGCGCTGGTGCTCGCCGTGCCGGCAGCGTTTCTCGTCGCCGGCGCCTTCGGCGTTGCCATCGAGCGCGGCATCATTCGCCACCTATACGGCCGCCCGCTGGAGACGCTGTTGGCGACCTTCGGCCTCAGCCTGATCCTCCAGCAGCTGGCGCGCACGGTCTTCTCCCCGCTCAACCGATCGGTGAGCGCGCCCGAGTGGCTGAGCGGTTCCATCGTGATCAATCCGGTGCTCTCGCTCACCGTCAACCGTCTGGTGATCATCGCCTTCGCCCTCGCCGTATTCGTCGCCCTGGTGCTGTTGTTAAAGCGCACCACCCTGGGGCTCAAGGTGCGCGCCGTGACCCAGAACCGGGCCATGGCGCGCGCGGTGGGCGTGCGCAGCGACTGGGTGGATGCGCTGACCTTCGGCCTCGGCGCCGGCATCGCCGGTATCGCCGGCGTGGCGCTGTCCCAGCTCACCAACGTGGGACCCAACATGGGCCAGGCCTACATCATCGACTCCTTTCTGGTGGTGGTCTTCGGCGGCGCCGGCAGTCTCATGGGCACGCTCGTGGGCGCGTTCAGCCTGGGCCTGCTCAACAAGTTCCTGGAACCGGCCACCGGTGCCGTGCTCGCCAAGATCCTGGTGCTGGTGTTCGTGATCCTGTTCATCCAGAAGCGGCCGAAGGGCTTGTTCCCGCAGCGCGGCCGCGCCGCGGAGGGCTGAACGATGGCCACAAGCCCCACAAACGCCGCCCCCCAGCCCGCCACCGCACGGCTACCGCTCGCCGGCGACACCGCCGGGCGCGTGCTCATCGCACTGCTGCTCGCCGCGGCGGTGGCCGTGCCGGTGGCGAATCTCCTCGTACCCGAGGGCTCGGCGCTGCATCTGTCGAGCTACACCGTGACCCTGCTCGGCAAGTACCTCTGCTACGCCCTGCTCGCCCTGTCGGTGGACCTTATCTGGGGCTACTGCGGCATCCTGAGCCTGGGCCACGGCGCGTTCTTCGCCCTGGGCGGCTACGCCATGGGCATGTATCTCATGCGCCAGATCGGTACCCGCGGCGTCTACAGCGACCCGGTGCTCCCGGACTTCATGGTCTTTCTCAACTGGGAGTCGCTGCCGTGGTACTGGCTCGGCTTCGACCACTTCCCGGTGGCGCTCATCGCCATCCTTGCCGCCCCCGGCGCCCTCGCGTTCGTCTTCGGCTGGCTCGCCTTCCGCTCGCGGGTGACCGGCGTGTATCTCTCGATCATGAGCCAGGCGCTCACCTACGCGCTGATGCTCGCCTTCTTCCGCAACGAGATGGGCTTCGGCGGCAACAACGGGCTCACCGACTTCAAGGAGCTGCTCGGTTTCGACCTCACCGCCGACACTACCCGCGCAGGTCTGTTCGTGGCCTCGGCGCTGGCGCTCGCCGGCGGGTATCTCGTCTGCCGGTTCATCGTCACCAGCAAGCTCGGACGGGTCGTTACGGGAGTGCGCGACGCCGAGGCCCGCGTGCGCACGGTGGGCTACCGGGTGGATCACTACAAGGTGTGGCTGTTCACCGTCTCCGCCATGCTCGCCGGCATCGCGGGCGCGCTGTACGTGCCGCAGGTGGGCATCATCAACCCGGGCGAGTTCTCACCGCTGAACTCCATCGAAATCGTCGTCTGGGTGGCGGTGGGTGGCCGTGGCACCCTCATCGGCGCGGTGGTGGGTGCGTTCGCGGTGAACTACGGCAAGACGGTGTTCACCGGCGTCTGGCCGGAAGGCTGGCTGTTCGCCCTGGGCGCGCTGTTCGTGGTGGTCACGATCTGGCTGCCGCGGGGCGTCACCGGCCTTTTCCGCCACCGGCGCGGGGAGGGCGAGGCATGACGCTGTTCAGCGAGCTGCTGCAACGCGACCGGGTATTCGACTTCCTGCAGCCGCCCCCGGATTTCTCCAGCCGCCTGGATACCCGCCACGGCCCGGTTCTCTACGTCGAGGACGTCACCGTGAGCTTCGACGGCTTTCGCGCCCTCGACGCACTCAGCCTGTATATCGACGACGGCGAGCTGCGCTGCATCATCGGGCCCAACGGCGCGGGCAAGACCACGATGATGGACGTCATCACCGGCCGCACCCGGCCCGACACCGGCAGTGTCTGGTTCGGCAGCCGCATCGATCTCCTGCGCGTGCCCGAGACGACCATCGCCCGCGGCGGCATCGGCCGCAAGTTCCAGACGCCGACCGTGTTTCCCCGCCACACGGTCGCCGAGAATCTGGAGCTCGCCATGGCCGCGGACAAGCGGGTATGGCCGACGCTCTTCGCCCGCCTCGACAGTGCCGCGCGCGACCGCCTCGCCGAAGTGCTCGAGCTCATCGGCCTGGGCCATCTCGGCCACCGCGCCGCGGGCTCGCTCTCCCACGGCCAGAAGCAGTGGCTGGAGATCGGCATGCTGCTGATGCAGAACCCACGGGTGCTGCTGGTGGACGAGCCCGTGGCGGGCATGACGCAGCAGGAGATGGCGCAGACCGGTGAGCTGCTGCAGCGCCTCGCCGGCCGGCACTCGGTGATCGTGGTGGAGCACGACATGGAGTTCGTGCGCTCGATTGCGCGGCAGGTGACGGTGCTCCACCAGGGCAGTGTGCTCGCAGAGGGCACCATGGACCAGGTTCAGAACGATCCGCGGGTGATCGAAGTGTATCTGGGCGAATAGCCGCACGGAGGCAGACTGCAACGTCGACCCGTGAGCGGGAGGAGATCGTGATTGCGGACACGCTGTGAATCCGTCCCTGGACGCTCGACTGCGGCCATCCATGGCCGCAGACGGTCCGCGACCACGGTCTCCACCCGCTCTCCCCCGACCGCCGTGCCGGTCCCCGGGTGGCATTAGGGTCTGATTCGGCACGGCTCAATAACGGAACGGACAACAACCATGCTCTCGGTAAACGGCCTCAACCAGTACTACGGCGAAAGCCACACCCTGCGGGACGTGGATCTGGAGGTCCCCGGGTGCTCGTGCACCTGCCTGATGGGGCGAAACGGCGTGGGCAAGACCACGGTGCTCAAGACCCTGATGGGCCTGCTGCCGGCGGCCTCCGGTGAGATCCGCCTGGAAGGGCGGCCCATCGAGCGCCACGCCACCGAGGTACGTGCCCGCGCCGGCATGGGCTACGTCCCCCAGGGCCGCGAGATCTTCCCCCAGCTCACCGTCGCGGAGAACCTGCGCATCGCCCGCGCGGCGCTTGGCCGGCGGGACATCCCCGAGCGGGTGCACACGCTCTTCCCCGTGCTCCACGAGATGCGCCACCGCCGCGGCGGCGACCTCTCCGGCGGCCAGCAGCAGCAGCTCGCCATCGCCCGGGCGTTGTGCCTGGAGCCGAGGCTGCTGATTCTCGACGAGCCCACAGAGGGTATTCAGCCCAACGTGGTGCGCGAAATCGGCGACGTCATCCGCCGCCTCAACAAGGAGGAGGGCCTCACGGTGCTGCTCGTCGAGCAGAAACTCCCCTTCGCCCGGCGCGTGGCCGACCACTTCGCGATCCTCGATCGCGGCCAACGGGTAGCCGCCGGGCGCATGGACGAGCTCGACGACGAGCTGGTGCGCGCCCACCTGACCGTATGAGCGCCACCGGGGGCAGGTGCGGCATCGCGCGGCCGGCACCTGCAACCCGCCAAAACTCACTCCCTGGCGAGGCGCTCGCGGGCGGCCGCGACCTGGGCGTGCACCTGCGCCGGCGCGGTGCCGCCGACGTGATCCCGGGCGGCCACCGAGCCCTCCAGGGTGAGCACCTCGAAGACGTCCGCCTCGATGGCCTCGGAGAACTGCTGGAGCTCCTCCAGGCTCATCTGCGCGAGATCGCGTCCGGTGTCCACACCTTGGCGCACCGCGCGGCCGACGATCTCGTGGGCGTCGCGGAAAGCGACGCCGCGGCGCACCAGGTAATCGGCGAGATCGGTGGCAGTGGCGAATCCGCGGCGGGCAGCCTCGCGGGTATGCTCGCGCTTGACCGCGAGTTTGGGCACCATGTCGGCGAAGGCGCGCAGGCTGTCGAGCAGCGCGTCGGCCGCGTCGAACAGCGGCTCCTTGTCCTCCTGGTTGTCGCGGTTGTAGGCGAGCGGCTGCCCCTTCATGAGCGTGAGCATGGCATGCAGCGCACCGTGCACTCGTGCGGTCTTGCCGCGCACCAGCTCGGCGACGTCCGGGTTCTTCTTCTGCGGCATGATCGAGCTGCCGGTGCAGTAACGATCCGGCAGGTCGATGAAATCGAACATGGGCGAGGTCCAGAGAATGAGCTCCTCGGCCATGCGCGAGAGGTGGGTCATGGCGGTGGCCGCCGCGGACAGGAATTCGATGGCGAAGTCGCGATCGGAAACCGCGTCCAGCGAGTTCCGACTGGGCGCGTCGAAGCCGAGCTCGGCGCAGGTCTGCGCACGGTCAATGGGGAACGTGGTGCCGGCGAGCGCCGCCGAACCCAGCGGCATCACGTTCGCGCGGTTCCCGCAGTCGGTGAAGCGGCCCTCGTCGCGCACCAGCATCTCGTACCAGGCGAGCATGTGGTGACCGAAGGTTATGGGCTGCGCCACCTGCAGGTGGGTGAACCCGGGCATGACGGTCTCGGCCTCGCGCTCGGCGAGATCCACCAGGCCCGCCTGGAAGCGCCGCAACAACACGACCGCCTCCTCAACCGTCTCGCGCAGCCACAGCCGCACGTCCGTGGCGATCTGGTCGTTGCGCGAGCGCCCGGTGTGCAGGCGCTTACCGGCATCGCCGATGCGCTCGGTGAGCCGCGCCTCGATGTTCATGTGCACGTCCTCGAGCGCCGGCGACCAGGGAAACTCGCCACGCTCGATCTCCCCGGCGATAGCGTCCAGGCCCTCGACGATGGCCCGGGTATCGGCATCGGAGAGCACGCCGACACGGTTCAACATCCGGGCGTGAGCCTGGGAGCCGCGGATATCCTGGCGGTAGAGGCGGCGATCGTAGTGCTCGGAAGCGGTGAACGCCTCGACGAAGGCATCGGTGGCCTCGGTGAAGCGGCCGGTCCACAGCTGGCTCGAAGTCTTGTCGGTCATGGCGGCTCTGTCACTCGTTGGCGTGCGTGGCGGGCCGGTTCGCTGCCGGCCTGAGTGGTGGGGAGTATACCAAGGCGGACGTGCCAAGGTTCGAGTTCGGGTTTCGGGTGTCGCGAGGCCACTCGCACGGTACGCAGCTCGCCCCGCATTGCTTACCCCGCGCGACCAGCGGGCACGACCCCGACCCCATACCCGGACCCGAGACCCGGCCTGGAACCTGGAACCCGAAACCCAAAACCCAAAACCCAAAACCCAACACGATCCGTCGAAGTTAGACCTGTCGCATGCCCGTGGGCACCGTATCGCGGTTACGATGTCAGCCGTATTCACGCAGCGGACGCAGGCGCAAGGGACAACGTGGCCGACAGGGACAATTTTCTTCCGGACTTCTGCACGGTGCACAGCGTCTTCACGGTGGTGGTCACCGCCGAGCTGCTCGCCTTCGTGCTGGTTCTGGTGCAGCCGGACGGGGGCAGCTGGCGCATGCTGGGCCTGGTGTCGCTGCTGGTGCAGTGGGTGGCACTCGGCAGTTCTGCGGTGTTGTGCCAGTTGCGCCCGCATCTCGCACGGCTTTCCGGCCCCCGCGCGGCACTCGCGAGCTACGCGCTGATTCTCATCATCACCGCCGCCGTCGCCGAAGGCGCCTGGTGGCTCGCCCGTCCCCTGCCGGCGACGCAGCATGCGCCGTTCGTTGCCCGCGCGCTGGCGGTGGCGGCCATCGCCGCCGCCGTGGTGCTGCGCTACCTCTATGTCCAGCACGAATGGCGCCATCGCCTGCAATCGGAGGCGGAAGCGCGCATCGATGCGCTGCAGGCGCGTATCCGCCCGCATTTCCTGTTCAACAGCCTCAACACCATCGCTTCGATGATCGCCACCTCGCCGACGACGGCGGAGCGGCTGGTCGAAGACCTGGCGGATCTCTTTCGCGCGAGCCTCACCCCACGCGGCCGCCTGGTGCCGCTCAGCGACGAGATCGCGATGGTCGAGGGCTACCTCCGAATGGAGCACGAACGCCTCGGCGAGCGCCTGCGCATCCGCTGGCGGGTTGCCGCGATACCGGATGACGCACTGATTCCACCGCTGACGTTACAGCCACTATTCGAGAATGCCGTCTACTATGGGATTGAGCCCCGACGAGATGGTGGCACATTGACGATCACCGGCCGGCGCCGTGACGATGAACTCGAAATCGAGCTGAGCAACCCGGCGCCGAAACGCATCAATCGGGGCGGCGGTTTTGGCATGGCCCAGAGCAACGTGCGGGAACGCCTCGCACTCGCTTTCGGCCAGGCCGGTCGTCTGACAGCCAGTGAGGGGGAAGGCGTCTATCATGTCTCAGTGCGCTTTCCCTACCGGCAAGGGGTGGTCGATGAAAATACTCATCGTTGACGACGAGACACCCGCCCGCAGCCGTCTGGCGAGCATGATCGCCGAGATGCGCGAGCACGAGGTGGCGGGAGAGGCGGCGAGCGGTGAGGAGGCGCTCACGCTCACGGATCGCACACTACCCGATGTGGTCCTAATGGACATCCGAATGCCGGGAATGGACGGACTGGAAGCCGCCGCACGCATCAGTCAGGTCTCCAGACCGCCGGCTATCATCTTCACCACGGCCCACGGCGATCATGCCCTGGAGGCGTTCGAGACGGCAGCGATCGACTATCTGCTCAAGCCCATTCGCCGCGAGCGCCTCGCCAGCGCCCTCGCCAAGGCACAGCGGCTCAACCGCGCCCAGCTCGAGGCGCTCCAGGTACCGGAGACGGACGAAGGCAGGGAGCATATCCTTTGCCGGCGCCGGGCTGGTGTGGAGCTCATCCCGGTGGAGACGATCCGCTACTTCATGGCGGACCAGAAGTACGTCACCGTCAAGCACGCCGACGGTGAGGATCTCATCGAGGATTCCCTGCGCAAGCTCGAGGACGAGTTCGGGGAACGGTTCGTGCGCATTCACCGCAAGGCGCTGGTGGCCCGGGACCGGCTCGTCGGCCTGGAGAAGGGCGACAACGGCCGGACCTACGCGGTCATGGATGGCACACCGGACCGCCTGGAGGTGAGCCGGCGGCACCTGCCCCGGGTGCGCAGCCTACTCCGCGCGGCGCGCGCGTGACCCCCCGCGTCGCGATCGGGGCTCATTCGCCACCGGCGTAGCCGAGCTGACGCCAGGCCTCGAAGACGGAGACGGCCACGGCATTGGAGAGATTGAGACTGCGATTGCCGGGCACCATGGGTAACCGGACAACCCGCTCCGCGGGCAGTCGCGCCAGTACCGCCTCGGGCAGGCCCCGGGTTTCGGGGCCGAAGAGCAGGGCGTCGCCGGGCCGGTAGCAGGGGGCATCGAAACGCACGCCGCCGCGGGTCGACAGGGCGTATACCCGGCCGGGGTCGATGGCGGCCAGGCAGGCGTCGAGATCCCGGTGCTCCCGGGCCCGCGCCCACTCACGATAGTCCAGGCCCGCCCGCCGGAGCTTGGCGTCATCGAGCTCGAAACCCAGTGGGTGGATCAGGTGCAACTGCGCGCCGGTATTGGCGCACAAACGCATGACGTTACCGGTATTGGGCGGAATCTCCGGCTCGTAAAGAATCACCTGGAGCATCAGAAGCGCCGCGCGAACGTAATGCTCACCCCGGCCCACGGCCCGCTTGCCGCGCTGAGCTCGATGCGACCGCGGCCGGCGGTAGCGAAGCTCGCACGCAGATACCCGCCAAGCGAGTCGTCGTTATCGAAGTCCACGGTCTCACGCCCATCGACACGCCGCTCGCCGTCGACGTGGGAAACGGTGGCACCGCCGGCGAGGGTCACCGCCCCCTGAGTGAACGCGAGCCCGGCGCGAGCATCCGTCGTATACCAGGAGAGGGTTACGTCGCCACCGCTCGCATCGGCGCTCGCACGATGGTACTGCCAGCCCGCCGCGCCCTCGACGGCCAGTCCGCCGCCAAGGGGGACATCACCGCGCACGCGCAGGCCGCCGTAGCCACCATCGGGCTCCTCACCCTCGGTCGCCGGATCGCCGTCCTGGCTCACCCAGTTGAAGCCCAACACGACGCCACCTTCGACGTTCTCGGCCAGCGGCTCCCAGAGCTCGGCGCCGGCCCGGGTTTCCCGGGTCTCGATCGTGCGACCGTCGTCGTAAGCGAGATCCGCGGTTTCCCGGCTGACCACGGCACGGAAATCCAGCGGCTGCGCCGCCCCGGCCGCGGGCACGGCGGCGGCCAGCGCAGCGGCGGTAACACACAGGACACGGGCTGGGGACATGCCATCGACTCCTTGTCTCGGTCAGACACGTTGGCGCGACGCGCGTGCGGACACGCCGCTTGCGATCAGATGTGCCACCCGCACGGGCTCGGGTATGCGCGAATGGCGCCGGTGATGCTCGATGAGGGCTGCCGCCTCCACGGCATCGTAGCCGGCGGCCTGCACCCACAGTTCGGCCACCGGCCGCATCGGCCCGACCCGCCGCAGGCGCACCCATTTTTCGCGGCCACCGGGGACACGCCGGTACAGCGCCCGGGCGATGGCGAGATAACGCGGCCGGCGCCGCGCAACGGCGACCACCGGCAGACCGGTGGCGCCATGCAGTGCCACCACGTCGACGACATTGAAGCCGGCCACTGCGATGCCTTGCAACAGGATCGCCTGCAGATGGGTGGCGAAGCGGCTCGTGTTCACACACTCGGCCAGTGCCGCAGTCGCATCGTCACCATCCACGCTCACGTGGGTACTGATGACACCATCGAGGCGTGAACCCGCGTGGACCGCTCCCACGACGAGCACCGGTGCGGGGTCGTCACGGTGAAACGGCGCATCGTCGAAGCCGACCACGTGGGCGCGGCGGTCACCCACCGCCGGGCTGCTCTCCGGTGGCTACGGGCCGGGACGGATCACGGATCCACTCGCTCCAGGAGCCCGGATACAGGGCGATGTCACCAAGGCCGGCATGGGCCAGCGCAAGCACGTGGTGGCAGGCGGTGACCCCGGAGCCGCACTGGGCAACGAGGGCGCGTTCCCCCGCCGCCTGGAGAACCGGTGCCCAGGCCGACATCAGATCTTGAGGCGCGAGGAAACGTCCGTCCTCGTCCAGGTTCTCCGTGAACGGCCTCGACACGGCGCCGGGGATGTGGCCCGCCACCGGGTCGACAGGCTCGTGCTCGCCCCGGTAACGCTCGGGCGCCCGGGCATCGACAACGCAGAAGCGCTCCAGCGTGGCAGCGAGGCTGGCGGTCTCCACCGTCGGCAGCGCACCGGGGTGAGCGTGGTAGTGGCGCGGACGGGGCTCGGGATCGGTATCCGTGAGCTCACCGCCAGCCCGCTGCCAGGCGGCGAGCCCCCCGTCGAGCACGGCCACCGCCTCATGGCCGAGCCATCGCAGCAGCCACCACAAACGTGCCGCCATGCCCCCGGGCCCGTGATCGTAGGCCACGACCTGAGTCTCGTTGCCGATTCCGTGGTGCTCCAGCCAGGCGACCAGCGCATCCGGATCCGGCAGCGGATGACGCCCGCGCCCGGCGGTCACCGGTCCGGAGAGATCGCGCTCCAGGTGGGCGTACACCGCACCGGGAATGTGCCCCCGCTGCCAGGCCAACCGCCCGGCATCCGGGTCGGCGAGATCGAAGCGGCAGTCCACCACCACCCAGTCGGCCGTCGCCGGCACGGCCTGCAGCGTCTCCGCATCGATGAGCGTGGTCCAGGGCATGGTGTGAGCTCCTGACGGTTGCATGTCTGCCATCAGGATATGCGCCGGCGCGTCGGGCGCAAGGGCTGCCGCGGAGTTCGGAGGAAAGAGGAAAGAGCTACGACGAACCTTCCTCTTTGGTCTTGCAGCTTTGCACTTTCCTCTTCTGAGCGCGCAACCGCGCCCTCAGACTTCCATCCCGTGCTCCTTGATCTTGCGGGTGAGCGTGTTGCGGCCCCATCCGAGCATGCGGGCGGCTTCCTGGCGGTGGCCGGCGGTTCGCTCCAGAGCCACGCGTATGAGCACCTGCTCGAAGCGGTCGTGGGCGCTCGCGAGGGCACCGGCACCTGAGTCGGCGCTCGTCTGCCGGGCCCAGTTCGCGAGCGCCGTCTCCCAGTCGGCGCCGGTGCTCTGCCCGCTCGGGGCAGGGCTTTCCAACCCGAGATCCCGCGGCAGATCCTCCTCGCGGATCTCGCGGCCGCTCGCCATCACCGTCAGCCAGCGGCACACATTCTCGAGCTCGCGCACGTTGCCGGGCCAGGGCAGGGCGGCGAGGCGCTGCTCCACGGCACGGGTGAGCACCTTGGGCTCCACGTTGAGCTCGCGGGCAGTGGCGGCGAGAAAGTGACGGGCCAGGGTGGGGATATCGGTCGCGCGCTCGCGCAGGGCGGGGACATGCACGCGAATGACATTCAGGCGATGGAAGAGATCCTCGCGGAAATTTCCCTCGGCGACGAGTTGCTCCAGATCCTGGTGTGTCGCGGCAATGATGCGCACGTCCACCTGCATGGGCGTGTGGGCGCCCACTCGGTAGAACTCGCCATCGGCGAGCACGCGGAGCAGTCGGGTCTGGAGCTCGGCGGGCATGTCGCCGATCTCGTCGAGGAACAACGTGCCGCCGTCGGCCTGCTCGAAACGTCCGCGGCGCTGCTGGTGGGCACCGGTGAATGCGCCGCGCTCGTGGCCGAAGAGCTCGGACTCCATGAGGTCGCGGGGGATAGCGGCCATGTTCAGGGCGACGAACGGCTTGTCCGCGCGCGGGCTGTGACGGTGCAGGGCGCGGGCGACGAGCTCCTTTCCGGTACCGGACTCGCCATTGATGAGAACGGTGATATGCGAGCGCGACAGTCGCCCGATCGCGCGAAAGACCTCCTGCATCGCCGGGGCCTCGCCGATGATCTCGGGCACCGGCTCTGCCTCGGCGGTGCGCGGGGCGCGCTCGCGCGCGGCGGCGAGGGCGCGGCGGACGAGCTCCACGGCCTCCTCGACATCGAATGGCTTGGGGAGGTACTCGAAGGCACCCCCCTGGTACGAGGAGACGGCGGCATCCAGGTCGCTGTGCGCGGTGATCACGATCACCGGCACCTCCGGTGCCCGATTGCGCAACCGCTCGAGCAGGGTGAGGCCGTCCATGCCGGGCATGCGGATGTCGGTGACGATGACATCGGGCCGGCCCTGATCGAGCGCGGCGAGCACTTCCTCGGCGCTGCCGTAGCCCTCTGCGGCGAGACCGTCGCCCTCGAGCGCGCGCGCCAGTACCCAACGGATGGAGCGATCGTCGTCGGCGATCCAGATGCGTTCCGGGGCGCTCATTCGGCATCCTCCAGCGGCAGCCAGACAGTGAATTCGGTGTGCCCCGGCACGCTGCTTGCTTCGATCAGACCACCGTGCTGACCAACCAGATTCTGCGCGATGGGCAGCCCGATTCCGCTGCCGTCGGGGCGAGAGGTGATCATCGGATAGAAGATCCGCTCGAGCAGATCCGGCGGGATACCGGGCCCATCGTCGATTACGTCCACTCTCACCACCAGGCGGTGGAGCACGTCGCCAATGGTGAACCGCCGCTGGGTGCGGGTGCGCAACGTTATCCGACCGCGCTCGCCGACCGCCTGCAGGGCGTTGCGCACCAGGTTGAGCAGCGCCTGCACCAGCTGGTCGCGGGCGGCGGCGAGCGGCGGAATGGAGGGATCGTAGTCACGCACGATATCGACGCCCTCGGGCGATTCCGCGGCGGCAAGGTGGCGGACACGTTCGAGCACCTCGTGGATGTTGACCAGGTCGCGCCGGGGTCGGGTATTCGGCCCCAGCAGGCCGTCCACCAGACCGCGCATGCGGTCGGCCTCGCCGATGATCACCTCCGTATACTCGCGCAACCCCGGATCGTCGAGCTCGCGCTGAAGCAACTGAGCGGCACCACGCAGCCCCCCCAACGGATTCTTGATCTCGTGGGCCAGGCCCCGGATGAGCTCACGGATAGCCCGGTTCTGGGAGATGAGCTGATGCTCGCGGGTGATGCGCAGGTGGCGGTCGAGCTGGGCGAGCTCCAGCACCAGTCCACCACCCGGCAACGGCGTGACCGAACAGTCCAGGGTAACGAGCTCGCCATCGAGGACGAGCTGATGCTCGCGCTCGGTGAAGCTCGCCTCACGTTCACGGGCCCGCGCCAGCGCGCCCTCGAGGCCGGCCAGAGCGGGAATGGCCCCGCGCAGGGGGAGACCATGGACCTGGCGGGCGCTTACCCGCAGAAGACTCTCAGCGGCCGGGTTGAGCTGCGCCACACGATCGTCCCCGTCGAGGACGACCACCGCCGTGGCGAGATGTTCGAGAATCGCGCTGTCGCTCACTCTGCCTCCCTCGCTCATAGGACCGCATCAATGCGGTGGCGCGCCTCGGTGCATTAGGAGAAAGCAAGAAACACGCCAGCAGCGAAGGCCCGGTACACCGCCAAGTGCGGTGCACTTTGCACCGGTGTCGCGCACCATTATGGTGCATACCGGTTCAAAAGGCAGCAGAAGTCCGGCGACAGCGCGATCAGCCGCCGCTTTCGCCTCCGTTGTTGTTCCCACCGTTGCCGCTACTGCCGTCGCGGCCGGGGTGCAGACGGGATGCCTGATGCATGTAGAAAGTCACGGGTTCGCTGCGATCGAGTGCTTCGCCGTCGGCACTTCTAAGCACCGCCTGCAACTCGTGGGCACCGCGATCGATGCCGGTCAGCTCGATCTGCCCGCCAGCGAACGGGCCACCGGGGGCTCGCTCCCCGTCCATGAGCAACTCCACGCTCTGCCCCGGCCCCAGCTCCGGCTCCACGCCCACCGAGACGGACAGCCGCCCGCTGTTATCCCGCACGGTCGCCTCCGGCGCCGGTGACTGAATGCGCACCTGCCAGTCCGGGGCGGCTTGCGCATCCGCCGCCTGCCCCTGCGCCGGACGGTCGGGCACCGACGTCGACGGCACCACCGTGGGTTCCGGGATCTCCATGCGGCTCGCCCCGTCGCGGGGCTCGTCACTGAAGTGGACGTGGCCATCGTCGTCCACCCATCGGTAGACGTCGGCGTGCGCGCAGGGCCAGACGAGCACGGTCAGGGTCAACGCGGTGAGAATTCGGCGCATGGAAGTCGCTCGGTGTCGGCTGGTAACGGTCCTTGTATTCATGGCCCCTAATGTAGGGCCACCACTGCCCGCGTTCCAGTGCCGTGTGCGTGCAAGCGGCCACGGAAACGTAAAACGGCGGCGGACACGAGGCCCGCCGCCGTCTTCGATGCGCCGGCTACGCGGCTGAAAGCCGCACGGGCTCAGACGCTGTAGTAGAGGTCGAATTCCACCGGGTGGGTGGTCATGCGCAGTCGCTGGACCTCTTCGTTCTTGAGCTCGATATAGCCGTCGATGGCGTCGTCGGTGAACACGCCGCCGGCGGTGAGGAAGGCGCGGTCCTTGTCCAGGGCCTCCAGTGCCTCCTCCAGCGAGAACGCCACCTTCGGAATCTCGGCCTCCTCCTCGGGGGGCAGGTCATAGAGATCCTTGTCCATGGCGTCGCCCGGGTGGATCTTGTTCTGGATACCGTCCAGGCCTGCCATCAGCATCGCCGCGAACGCCAGGTACGGGTTGGCGGTGCTGTCGGGGAAACGGATCTCGACGCGGCGCGCCTTGGGGTTGGACACCCACGGGATGCGCACGGAGGCGGAACGGTTGCGCGCCGAATAGGCGAGCAGCACCGGCGCCTCGAAGCCGGGCACGAGACGCTTGTAGCTGTTGGTAGCAGCGTTGGCGAAGGCGTTGATGGCCTTGGCGTGCTTGATGATGCCGCCGATGTAGTACAGCGCCGTCTCCGAAAGACCGCCGTACTGATCACCGGCGAACAGCGCCTCGCCGGTCCTGGCGATGGACTGGTGCACGTGCATGCCGTTGCCGTTGTCGCCGACCAGGGGCTTGGGCATGAACGTGGCGGTCTTGCCGAAGGCATGGGCGACGTTGTGCACCACGTACTTCAGCGTCTGCACCTCGTCGGCCTTCTTGACCAGGGTGTTGAACTTGGTGCCGATCTCGCACTGGCCGGCCGTGGCGACCTCGTGGTGGTGCACCTCGGTGGTCTGGCCCATCTCCTCGAGCGCCAGGCACATCGCCGAGCGCATGTCGTGGAGACTGTCCACCGGCGGTACCGGGAAATAACCGCCCTTCACGCCGGGGCGGTGACCCATGTTGCCGTCATGGTAGACACGCTCGGAGTTCCACTCGGCCTCCTCGGAGTCGATCTTGTAGAAGCTGCCGCTCATGTCGGCGCCCCAGCGGACATCATCGAAGACAAAGAACTCGTTCTCGGGGCCGAACAATGCCATGTCACCGATGCCGGTGGACTGCAGATAGGCTTCGGCGCGACGGGCGATGGAGCGGGGGTCGCGCTCGTAGCCCTGCATGGTGCCGGGCTCGATGATGTCGCAGACCAGGTTGACGGTGGGCTCCTCGTAGAAGGGATCGAGCACCGCCGTCTCCGGGTCCGGCATCATGATCATGTCGGACTCGTTGATGCCCTTCCAGCCGGCGATGGAGGAGCCATCGAACATCTTGCCGGACTCGAAGGCATCCTCGTCGAGCGTGTGTGCGGGCACAGTGACGTGCTGTTGCTTGCCCTTGGTGTCCGTGAAGCGGAAATCCACGAACTTGACGTCATTGTCCTCAATCAGCTTGAGGACGTCCTCGGCGGTGCGAGACATGCGGTCGACCTCCGTAATGGATGGATTCGTCGTCGCTCACTAAAGCACGGACCGTGCCATCATCGCACACAGGCCCGCAACGCCCGTTTGACGCGGGGCTGCGAGCGGGCCCGGAGGCTGTGTGGATGCGCAGATGCACTAAAATAGTGCACGCACCACAACGAAGCGCACCACTTTAGTGCCGTGTACGGGGGCCGGGAACCGGTGTTGCCTCGGTGTACGTTTCCAACCGCCGCCGCCCATGGCGGGAATCCAAGTTCAGGGCCCGTTCCGCCGCCTCCAGCGGCTCCATGGGGTCGATTCGCGGATCCTCGCGAATGGCCCGCAGGACGTCGGTCATGGGTACGAACGCACGCGCGAGCGCGCGAAACAGTGCCTCGCTGCCGCCCGGCATTCCGGTAGCGGCCTCGTCATAGGCACTGGTGCCGAGATCCACAAAGTACGACAGCGTCACCCGGCGGCGATCGGCGAGCTGCGGAAACAGCCCGGCGACGATAAGACACTGATCGCCCACCTCGCGCAGACTCTCGCGCCGACGCCCGCCGGCCTGCTCCAGCGCCTCGAGAAACCCGAGGGCGAGCGCCCGGCGTGCCACGCCGCGACGTCGCAGGTAGCGCATGAGCAGGAACACGAGGTAGCTTTCGCAGCCTTCCTCGAGCGCCGCGTCGGTACGGGACTCGGCCTCCACCACCAGGCGGTGCCAGCTGGCCGTCGCGTTCGGCTCCAGGATCCAGTCCTGCATGGTAAGCCCTCGTTGCCGTCCTCCCCCCCTTTAAATAGACCACGCTGACCGTCAGGGGAACGGTGGAATCTCCCCGCTGGGACACGGGGTCTAGGCCACGGTATACTCTGCGGTTTTCCTCGCGGGTGTTCTCGGGGGCAACCCACGCCGATGAAGATCGGATGCCAGAGATTATGATGACCTTTCAGCAGCTCATCCTCGCCCTGCAGGGCTACTGGGCCGAACGCGGCTGTGTCGTGCTGCAGCCGCTCGACATGGAGGTGGGGGCGGGCACGTTCCACCCGGCCACATTCCTGCGCTCCATCGGGCCGGAGCCATGGCATGCGGCGTACGTCCAGCCCTCGCGCCGACCCACCGACGGCCGCTACGGCGAGAATCCCAATCGTCTGCAGCACTATTACCAGTTCCAGGTAGTGCTCAAACCGTCGCCGCTGGATATCCAGGACCAGTATCTCGGCTCGCTGGAAGCACTGGGTATCGATCCCCTGGTACATGACATCCGCTTCGTCGAAGACAACTGGGAATCGCCCACTCTGGGTGCCTGGGGGCTGGGCTGGGAAGTCTGGTTGAACGGCATGGAGATCACCCAGTTCACTTACTTTCAGCAAGCCGGCGGCCTCGACTGCCGCCCGGTGACCGGCGAGCTCACCTACGGGCTCGAGCGTATCGCGATGTATCTCCAGGACAAGGAGAGCGTCTACGACCTGGTCTGGACCGAAGGCCCCGCCGGCACGGTCACCTACGGTGACGTCTTCCTGCAGAACGAGCGCGAGCAGTCCGCTTACAATTTCGAGCAAGCGGACGTAACGAGCCTGTTCGCGTGGTTCGATACCTGCGAGCGCGAAAGCCAGCGCCTGGTCACCGAGGGCCTGCCGCTGCCGGCCTACGAGCAGGCGCTGAAAGCCTCGCACACCTTCAATCTCCTGGACGCGCGCCACGCCATCTCGGTGACGGAGCGCCAGGCCTATATCCTGCGAGTCCGCGCCCTCGCCCGGGCGGTGGCCGAGGCGTACTACGCCAGCCGCGAGGCGCTCGGTTTCCCCATGATCAACAGCGCAGAGGACCGTTCCGCATGACCGTCGCCCGAGACGATCTGCTCATCGAGCTGGGCACCGAGGAGCTGCCGCCCACCGCACTACGGCAGCTGATGACGCGTTTCGCCGAGGAGATTGCGGCAGGCCTCGACCAGGCTGACGTCGCTCACGCCGCGGTCCGACCGTACGCCACGCCCCGGCGGCTGGCGGTGCTCATCGAGGCGGTGGCCAGCGGTCAGCCGGACCGCCGCATCGAGCGCAAGGGCCCCGCTGTGACCGCGGCGTTCGACGCCGACGGTGCCCCCACGAAGGCGGCGGAAGGGTTCGCGCGCTCCTGCGGCGTGTCCGTGGACGCGCTGGAGCGACTGACCAATGACAAGGGTGAGTGGCTGGCCTACCGCGGCGTCGAACCGGGACAGACGACCGCGGCGCTGCTGCCGGGAATCATCGAGCAAGCGCTCGCGCGCTTGCCGATTCCCAAGCGTATGCGCTGGGGCGACTCCGACGTGGCGTTCGTACGCCCTGCGCACTGGCTGGTGATCAAGCACGGCGACAGCGTCGTACCCGCGGAGATTCTCGGGCTCGCCAGCGGCGAGCACACGCGCGGTCATCGCTTCCACCACCCCGCTCCCATCGCCGTCGACCGGCCGGCGGAGTACGCTGCGCTGCTGCGGGAATCCGGCCATGTGATCGCTGACTTCGACGAACGTCGCGAGCGTATCCACGAGCAGGTGATCGCGGCGGCAGCACGCGTCGGCGGCGAAGCGGTCATCACCGAGGCGCTGCTCGACGAGGTCACCGCGCTGGTGGAGTGGCCCGTGGCCCACGCCGGCAGCTTCGACGAGGATTTCCTGCGGGTACCGGAAGAAGCGCTGGTCTCGAGCATGGAAAGCCACCAGAAGTACTTCCCGGTCCGTGGCGCGGACGGCCGGCTGCTGCCGCGGTTCATCACCGTGGCGAATATCGACAGTCGGGATCCGGCGCAGGTGATCGGCGGCAACGAGCGGGTCATCCGCCCCCGCCTCGCCGACGCGGCATTCTTCTGGGACCAGGATCGGCGCACCCCGCTGGCCTCGCGCCTGGATGGGCTGAAGGAGGTGCTCTTCCAGAAGCGCCTGGGCAGCCTCTACGACAAGAGCGCACGCGTCGCGGGGCTAGCCGGGCGGTTCGCCGGTGCCTTCGGCGTGGACGCCGGTGACGCCGAGCGCGCGGCCTGGCTCGCCAAGACCGACCTGGTCACCGAGATGGTCGGTGAGTTCCCCGAGCTCCAGGGCGTGATGGGACGCTACTACGCCCGAGAGGACGGCGAGCGGGAAGCGGTCGCCCGTGCGCTGGACGAGATCTATCAACCGAGATTCGCCGCCGACGCGGTCCCGGCATCGGCGCTCGGACGCCTGCTCGCGGTAGCCGAGCGCGCCGATACGCTGATGGGCATCTTCGCCATAGGCAAGGCACCCAGCGGCACCAAGGACCCTTTCGCCCTGCGCCGCGCCGCGCTCGGGGTGGTACGGATCCTCATCGAGGGCGGCCACGCAGTGGACCTGCGCGGGGTGCTCGCCGCTGCCGGCGAAGCGCTGCCGGAGGGACTCGACGGCAGCAACCAGGTGGCACCGGTGTTCGATTTCTGCCTCGACCGGTTGCGCGCGCTCTACCAGGACGACGGCATTCCGGTGGAGGTTTTCGAAGCGGTGCGCGCGGTGGAGGAGACCGGTACCACCATCGCCGACCTGCACGATTTCGATCGCCGTGTGCAGGCCTGTCGCGACTTTCTGGAACGCCCGGAGGCCGCGAGCCTGGCCGCGGCGAACAAGCGCATCCGCAACATCCTGCGCAAATCCGAGGCCGAGACGCTGCCGCCGCACCCGGATCCGGCACGCTTCGAGCACGGCGAAGAGCACGCGCTGCACGAGGCGATCACCGAGCTCGAAGCCGAGGTGGATCGGCTCGCCACTGCCGGCGACTACGCCGACGCACTGGCGCGCCTCGCCAGCCTGAAGGAGCCGGTGGACCGGTTCTTCGACGCGGTGCTGGTGATGGCCGAGGACGAGGCCGTGAGGACCAACCGTCTGGCGCTGCTGCAGGGTCTGGCGCGGCTCTTCCTGCGAGTCGCCGACGTCTCGCGGCTGCCGTCCGGGGAGTAGGGCGCTATGGCGGGCCTGGTCATGCTCGACCGCGACGGCGTCATCAATGCCGACTCCCCGGGCTACATCCGGAGCCCGACGCAATGGGAGCCCATACCGGGCAGCCTCGAAGCCATTTCCCGCCTGAACCGCTCCGGTTTCGATGTCGTCGTCTGCACCAATCAGTCCGGAATCGCCCGGGGGCTGCTGAGCGAGGACGATCTCGCGGCGATTCATGCGCGAATGCGTGAGGCCGTTCGCGATGCGGGCGGCGATCTGCGCGGCGTGTTCGTCTGCCCTCACGCGCCGGAGGACGGTTGCTTCTGCCGCAAGCCGGCGCCGGGACTGCTGCACCAGGTCGCCCGACGTCTCGGCCGGCCCGTGCTCGGCGCCTGGTTCATCGGTGACAGCGAGCGGGACCTCGCCGCCGCCCGCGCCGCCGGCGCAAGGCCGGTTCTGGTTCGTACTGGTAACGGCGCCGAGACCGAAGCATCGGGCGGGGCGGGGGATGCAATCGTATTCGCGGATCTCGCAAACGCGGCCGAGGCGCTGATTGCCCGCTCCCTGGAGAGCGCCGGTGGGTAGTAGCGAGCGCCCGCGCGGGAGTCTCGCCCGCGGGCTCGTTTTCCAGGCGGGCCTCGTGCTGTCGGTCGTCGTCTGGGGTACGCTCAGCCTCGCAACGGCGCCGTTTCCCTACCGCTGGCGCTACTGGTTCATCAGCCGGTGGTGCTGCTGGATGGAGTTATGGCTGCGCCTTGCCGCCGGCATTACCCACGAGATCGAAGGTTTCGAACACGTGCGTGGCCAGCCCGGCGTCGTCATGGCGAAGCACCAGAGCACATGGGAGACCATCAGCCTGGTGCGCTGGTTTTATCCGCAAACGTGGGTGCTCAAGCGCGAGCTTGTCTGGCTGCCGTTGTTCGGTTGGGCTCTGGGACTGCTACAGCCGATCGCCATCGACCGTCGCGCCGGCCGGAACGCCGTGAAGCAGGTGGTGGAGCAGGGCCGCGAGCGCCTCGCCGCCCGCCGCTGGGTCGTGGTATTCCCGGAGGGTACGCGCGTGCCCGCGGGCCAGAAAGGCCGCTACCGCATGGGCGGCGCCGTGCTCGCCTGCCGGACAGGCGTCCCCGTGGTTCCCGTCGCCCATAATGCGGGCGAACACTGGCCCCGCGACGGGATACGGATCCGGCCCGGACGTATTCGCGTAGAAATTGGCGAACCCATTGATACGCAAGGAAAGGCGCCGGACGAAGTATTGCGCGAGGTGGAGCGCTGGATCGAGCAGCGCATGCCGGCGCTGTCCCGGCACGGCTACCCGGGCACCGTATTTGAACGCCGGAAACACGGGCGTGGCAAGCGCTAAGCGCATGCCGGAAACAAGTTCCTGGCGCTCGTCCGCCGGTTTTCGCTCTGACTCATCGCTGTGCGGAACCCGGGCGAGACCGGTGCTCTCGCACATACCGTGACATCAGGACGTTAGTCCGCCGCTGCAAAGCGCGTCGAACGGGCCGTGCGCCACCATCGCGCGTACGGCTCCGGTACACTGCCGTCGAGGAGCTGCCCGGGTTCCAGAAACGTGTAGTAGTCGCTCAACGGCCCCACTTCGCCGGCACCAAGGTGCCGGCACACATGCGCCGGGCGCAGTTCCCCCGGGTGCTGCAAGCCGGCGGTCGCCACGATCTCCATCAACGCGTGCACGGTATTGCGCTGGAAGTTGGTGACCCGTCGAGCCTTGTCGGGAACCACCAAGGCCCGCTGTCGTGTCGGGTTCTGGGTTGCGACGCCGGTAGGGCAGCGGTCGTTGTGGCAGCTAAGCGACTGCACGCAGCCGAGCGCGAACATGAACCCCCGAGCCGAGTAGCACCAGTCGGCACCGAGCGCGATGTTCGAGGCCAACCAGTAGCCGGAGGTGACCTTGCCGCTCGCTGCGATCCGGATGTGATCGCGCAGGCCGGCGCCGACGAGGATATTCCGGGTCATGATCAGCGCCTCTCGTAGCGGCGTCCCGACCCGGTTGGATAGCTCCAGCGGCGCCGATCCCGTGCCGCCTTCAGCGCCGTCGACCACGATGAAGTCCGGGTAGATGCCCGTATCGATGATCGCCTTGACGATCGCCATGAGCTCGTCTGGCTGACCGACACACAGTTTGAAGCCTATGGGTTTGCCCCCCGATAGCGTGCGCAGCTCGGCGATGAATTCCAGCAGCCCCACCGGGGTGCTGAAAGCCGGATGGCTAGCCGGCGAAATGCAGTCGACACCAGCCTGAACGCCGCGTGCCGTGGCGATTTCCGCGGTGACCTTCGGCCCTGGAAGAATGCCGCCGTGGCCAGGCTTGGCCCCCTGGGACAGCTTGATCTCGATCATCGCGATCTGGTCACTGGCAGCGGTTTCGGCGAATCGATCGGGATCGAAGGCACCGTTCGGAGCGCGACATCCGAAGTAGCCGCTTGCGATCTGCCAGACGAGGTCACCACCACCCTCCAGGTGGTAACGGGATACCCCGCCCTCGCCGGTGTTGTGGGCGAATCCGCCGGCACAGGCACCGCGGTTCAAGGCGTGTATGGCGTTGGCCGATAGCGCGCCGAAGCTCATCGCGGAAATGTTCAATCGCGAAGCATGGTAAGGGCGTTCGCACTGAGGACCGCCCACGCGCACCGTGTCCGGCCGCTCGGTTGCAGACAGCGGCGTCATCGAGTGGGCAATCCACTCGTAACCGGGCTCGGACAGATCATAGAGCGTGCCGAACGGGTTCTTGTCATTGACGGCTTTAGCCCGGCGGTAGACCAGCGAGCGTTGCTCACGGGAGAACGGGCGGCCGTCCGTGTCGCTCTCGAACAGATATTGCCGGAGCTCCGGCCGGATCGCTTCGAACATCCATCGAAACCGCGAGATGATCGGATAGTTGCGCCACAGGTTGTGCCGGGTTTGCATGAGATCGTAAGTGCCGATTGCCGCGAGTAGGGCAAGCGGCGCCAACAGCGCGAGCGCGGGCGGGTAGAAGGCGCTGGTGATAACGAATATCACCGTGAGACCGCAGATGAGGAAGTAGGTGAGATAGCGCATCGCTCAACCCTGGTTGCCTGGGTAGTTGCGGAATCCGGAGGCTTCGCTGCGTTTGAAGACAGCCGAACGAGTCCGCAGGTCATACCGGCTCATGATGCCGGCTGGGTTGCTGAAACGTCACGGTATGCGCCTGGCCGTAGTAGGGGAAAGGGACGCAGGGACGTGGACGGCTCCTATGACGCGTCTCGGCGACTTGGCGGGGTTGGGGGCTCCGGAGGACGAAAGAGCGCCGCAGAGGCGCGCTCTGGCCGCTGCGGGAAGGCTCGGGGCGATGGCGAAGGGCGTGGTGGCCCCGGTCTCGTCAAAGCGGTAATCCCACCTGGCTCTGGCGAGACCGGGGTCACGACGGACGAGGGAGATGGGCTAGACGTCGAGATTACTGGCCTGCAGGGCGTTTTTCTCGATGAAATCCCGGCGGGGCTCGACATGATCGCCCATCAAGGTCGTGAAGATCTCATCGGAGGCGACGACGTCTTCAATACGCACCTGAAGGAGACGGCGTGTGTCCGGATCCATCGTCGTCTCCCACAGCTGGTCCGGATTCATTTCGCCAAGCCCCTTGTAGCGCTGGACGGCGAGGCCGCGTTTGGCCTCCTCGAGCAGCCACAGGACGGCGTCACGGAAAGTGTCGATGGCAGTGCCGCGCTCGCCGCGGCGCACTTCGGCGTCCTCCTGGAGTAGACCCTGTAGGGCCGCACTCAGCCCGCGCAGGGTTTCGTACTCCTGAGAGAGGAAGAACTGCGCGGGGAATGTATAGGGATAGAGAATGCCGTGCATGCGCTTGGTGACCACGGCATCATGAAAGCCGCCGTCGACACCGGCGTGAACCTGAACGCGGTAATCGGTACCGGCGGGCTGGTCGGCATTGAGCTGTGTCACCAGTGTCTCGAACCACTCGCGCATTGAATCACCGTTGCCGAGTTCGTCCTCACTCAACGGTGGCAAGTTCGTCATGGTCCGCAGGATGGCCGGATCGCTGCGCCGCCCCAGGTGATCGATCATGTCCATGGTCCGCAGGTACTGACGAATCAGCTGCTCCAGGCCATCGGCGCCGATCGGTGGTGCGCCGCCGCCTGGCAATAGTTGCGCATTGTTCAGCGCAATCTGTAGCAGGTACTCCGTAAGTTCTTGATCATCCTTGACATAGTGCTCCTGCTTACCCCGTTTGACCTTGTACAGCGGCGGTTGGGCGATGTAGATATGCCCCCGCTCGACCAACGCCGACATCTGACGATAGAAGAATGTCAGAAGCAGCGTCCGGATGTGGGATCCGTCGACGTCGGCGTCGGTCATGATGATGATGCGATGGTAGCGGAGCTTGTCCGGGTCGAATTCTTCCTTGCCGATACCGCAGCCCAACGCCGTGATCAGCGTACCCACCTCGGCGGAGGAAAGCATTTTGTCGAAGCGGGCCTTCTCCACGTTCAGAATCTTGCCCTTCAGCGGAAGTATGGCCTGGGTGCGACGGTCGCGACCCTGCTTCGCGGATCCACCGGCGGAATCGCCCTCGACGAGGTAGAGCTCGGAAGCCGCGGGATCGCGCTCCTGGCAGTCCGCGAGTTTGCCGGGCAGCCCGGCGACATCCAGCGCGCCCTTGCGGCGGGTCATCTCACGGGCCCGTCGCGCTGCCTCGCGAGCGCGTGAGGCATCGATGACCTTCTCCACGATCGAGCGGGCATCATTGGGATGCTCGTAGAGGAATTCGTGCAACGCGGTCGCGAGAGCCGATTCGACAGCCCCCTTCACCTCCGAGGAAACCAGTTTGTCCTTGGTCTGGGAGGAGAATTTGGGATCCGGCGCCTTCACCGAGACCACGGCGGTCAACCCTTCGCGAATGTCGTCCCCCGAGGGCGTGACCTTGAGCTTCTTCGCGTAGCCCTCGGACTCGATATAGGTGTTGATCGTCCGCGTCAGGGCCGCGCGAAAGCCGGCCATGTGGGTACCGCCATCGCGCTGAGGGATATTGTTGGTGAAGCAGAAGATCGCCTCCTGGTAGGAGTCGTTCCACTGCATGGCCACTTCAACCTGAATGTCGTCACGCGCGGTAGTGAGGTGGAAGACGGTCGCGTGTAGCGGGTGCTTGTTTTTGTTGAGGTGCTCGACGAACGCCCGGATGCCCCCGGCGTACTCGAAAACGTCCTCCTTACCACTGCGCTCGTCCTTGAGGGCTATGCGCACGCCCGGGTTGAGGAACGACAGCTCGCGGAAGCGTTTGGCGAGGATGTCGTAGTTGAAATCGATGTTCGTGAAGATATCCGGGCTCGGGCTGAAGGTGATCTGGGTGCCCGTATCGTCGGATTCGCCGACGATCTTCAGTGGCGCCACGGGTTCACCCTGCCGGTATTCCTGGAGGTGGATGTGGCCATGCTTCTTGATGACGAGCTTCAGTCGCTCGGAGAGGGCGTTGACGACGGAAACGCCGACGCCGTGCAGGCCGCCGGAAACCTTGTAAGAGTTGTTATCGAACTTACCGCCGGCGTGGAGCACGGTCATGATGACTTCGGCGGCGGAGCGGTTTTCTTCGGGGTGAATATCCACGGGGACGCCGCGGCCGTTGTCCGTGACAGTGACAGAGTTGTCGGCGTGAATGACGATGCCGATCTCGCTGCAGTGACCGGCAAGCGCCTCATCGATCGAGTTGTCAGCGACCTCGAAGACCATGTGGTGCAGGCCGGTTCCGTCATCGGTATCGCCGATGTACATTCCGGGCCGCTTGCGGACGGCATCGAGCCCACGCAATACTTTGATTTGTGCGGAATCGTATTCGGTCTGTGCGGTCATACGGCGTTTCCTGCGGTTAATCCGCGCATTATACCACCTCTCGATACCTGCCCTGTTCCACGTGGAACATGCGGGTACCGTCGGGCAGGTGGTCGAGATCGCTTCGATGAATAGCGGTCAGGAAGAGCTGCGCGCCGCTTTCGAACAGCGCTTCCAGAACCGCAGTACGATGTGTCCGATCGAGCTCCGCCGGGAGATCATCGACGAGGAGTGTGGGGGTGCGCCCAACGCCCGAGCTCAGAACGCGCATCTGGGCAAGACGGAGGGCGATAACAGCCAGCTTTTGCTGGCCACGGGAGAGCCCGTGGTGGGCGTCCCTGCCGTGCGCCAGCAGTCGAAGATCCGCGCGATGGGGGCCACTCAGGGTATAACCGAGATCAAGTTCTTGATTGCGACGCGCAGCGAGGATCTCGGCCAATGAGTCGTCACGTGTCCAGCCTCGCGTATATCGCCAGGTGAGATCGTCCGTGGGCAGCCATTGGGCAGCGACGTGGGTCCATGCTGGAAGAAGGCGCTCGATATACGCGCAACGAGCGTGGTCAACTTTTTCGCCGAGCTCCGCGAGCTGTGGTTCCCATGCCGCGGCTTCGCGTGAATGCCCACAACGAAGTGCGACGTTGCGTTGCCGAAGCGCACGCCGGTACTGACGCCATACGCCGCTGAACCCTTGTTCCACGTGGAACACACCCCAGTTCAAAAGTGCCCGCCGCGTCTCCGGTCCATCTGTCAGTAATCGTTGACTCTCCGTGTTCAAAACCTGCACGGGTAGTAGCGCACTGACTGCCGCGAGACTCCGAACCTCCTGGGCGTCCACGCGAAGCTCCGTGCATCCCTCCGTACGACGAATTACGACCGGCCTTGGATCACTGCCGCCACATTCGACAAGACCACGGACGAGCAACGCTTCCGACCCGCAACTGACGAGTTGATCGAGGCTCGTACCCCGAAAACTTCGCGCCGTGGACAGGCAATAGATAGCCTCCAGCAAACTCGTCTTTCCAGCCGCATTGTCACCGACAATCAGGTTGATCGATGGCGACGGCCTGATATCAACGTTCTGAAGGTTACGGAAATGTTCGATGTGGAGGCCACGCAGTGCCATGAATAGCCGCCCGGACTGGCCGACGGATCGTTCCCATCCGTCGTTGGGGACTCGGTGAGGACGGGGATAGGGCACGCTGGCGCATGCCCTGGACCCCGCGTATCGGCAGTGTGCCCTTACAGTCGCATGGGCATGACGACGTAGCGTGCATCCTGCTGGCCTTCGCCCGTCATCAGTGCGCTGGCATTGGCATCCGTGACGTAGACGGCAACGCTCGGCTGCTCGATGGCGCCCAACGCGTCCAGCAAATAGCTGGCGTTGAAGCCGATCTCCAGGGCATCGCCATCGTAGTCCACGCTGATGTCCTCCTCGGCGCGTTCCTGCTCCGGGTTTTCGGAGCGAATGCTGAGCCGGTCGTCCTCGAGCATCAGCCGGATACCACGATACTTGTCATTGGAAAGGATGGACGCGCGAACGAGTGCTTGGCGGAGTGCTTCCCGTTCCACCAGAACCCGGTGACCGCTTCCGTCCGGGATAACCCGCTGATAATCCGGGAACCGACCATCGATCAGCTTCGACGTGAATCGAATATCCGGTAGCAGCGCGCGAATGTGATTCTCACCGAGCTGGATGCGCACAGGCTCGTCCGAATGCTCCAGCAGGCGAAGTAATTCCTGTATCCCCTTGCGCGGCACGATGACCTGTCGTGGCTGTTCGATCTCCACACCGGTGGAGAGCTCCGCGAGTGCGAGTCGATGTCCGTCCGTAGCGACAGCGCGCAGGTGATCCGGTTCCATCTCGATAAGCAGGCCGTTGAGGTAATAGCGCACGTCCTGCAGCGCCATCGAGAAGTGCGTCTTGTCCACAAGCCATCGTAGATGCGCCTGACTGAGTGTGAGCATCTCCGCCGTGCCGATATCCTCGACACTGGGGAAATCCCCTGCCGGTAGGGTCGCCAGTGTGAACTGACTCTGGCCGGACTTCAGCACGGCGCGATCCTGATCCAGATGCAGTGCGATCGTGCTCTCTTCCGGAAGGTTCCGGACGATGTCCATGAGCTTGCGTGCCGGCAACGTGATTTGACCCGTTTCCGCGACCTCTACGCCGACGCGTGCCTGGAGCTCGACTTCCAGGTCCGTGGCCGTCAGAGAGATACCTTCCTCGTCGGCGACCATGAGCACGTTGGCGAGTACCGGTAGGGTTTGCCGCCGTTCCACTACACCGATCACTGATTGCAGGGGCTTGAGCAGGGCTTCGCGTTGAATCTCGAACTGCATGACGCGTCCTGAATTAACTATTCTGTGTATAAACCTATAAGCCTGTTGTATTTATTGAGCCTGGCGAAGTCTGTGGATACTCGGCAATTCCCCTTGCATTTCAGAAAGTTGTCCTCTTTACAAACTGTGGACTTTGTGGCCGTTTCCGGTGTTGGGCGCTGTGTGTAGATTGTGGATAACCGAGCGCTGTTCTTCACTCCCTCGGTCGCACACAGGTTATCCACATCATGTGGAGAGCGTTCTCAACAGGTTGCCGAAATCCTCGTCGATACGCAGGTCTTCTTCGCGTAGCTGTTCCACTTTCCGGCAGGCGTGCAGCACCGTCGTGTGATCGCGCCCGCCGAACGCGTCGCCTATCTCCGGCAGGGAATGGCTGGTGAGTTCCTTCGCCAGTGCCATCGCGACCTGTCGGGGCCGCGTGATGGAGCGGCTGCGGCGTTTCGACAACAGATCGGCTACCCGGACCTTGTAATACTCCGCGACCGTTTTCTGGATGTTCTCGATCGTCACCAGTTTGTCCTGGAGCGCGAGCAGGTCGCGTAGCGCGCTCTTGGTGAAATCCACGGTGATCGGCTGTCCGGTGAACTGGGCGTTGGCCAGCACGCGCCGTAGCGCTCCCTCGAGCTCCCGGATGTTCGAGCGGATGCGCTTGGCGATGAAGAAAGCGACCTCGTCCGGCAGTTCCACCCCCTCCTGGGATGCCTTGCTCATCAGGATTGCCACGCGCGTCTCCAGCTCCGGAGGCTCGATCGCGATGGTCAGGCCCCATCCGAAACGCGATTTCAGCCGCTCCTCGAGCCCGTTGACCTCCTTCGGGTAGCGATCGCAGGTCATCACGATCTGTTGCTGTCCCTCGAGGAGGGCATTGAACGTGTGGAAGAACTCTTCCTGCGACCGCTCCTTGCCGGCGAAAAACTGGATATCGTCGATGAGCAGCGCGTCAACGCTGCGATAGTGGCGCTTGAACTCGTTGATGGCGTTGTGCTGCAGCGCCTTGACCATGTCCGCGACGAAACGCTCGGAATGCAGGTAGAGCACCTGGCCACCTCTTTGATTGGCAAGCAGGCGGTTGCCGATGGCGTGCATGAGGTGAGTCTTGCCCAAGCCTACTCCGCCATAGATGAACAGCGGGTTGTATGCCCCGCCGGGATTCTCCACCACCTGCACACTCGCGGCCCGCGCGAGCTGGTTGGACTTGCCCTCGACGAAGGTGTCGAACGTGAAGTTCGGGTTGAGGCTCGATGCCGACGGGCGCACGCCGCTGCGCGGCTCCGTCTGCGTGGCGGGCGCTTCGGTGACAGCGGCTGCGGGTGCGGGCTCCGTTGTCGCTGGCTGCGCGGTCGCGGCGCTGGTGCCGATCTCGAGTTGCAGTCCGGGTGGATCCTCGGGCCGCTGGCTCGCGAGCAGCTCCTCGATACGCGTTGCGAAGTGCTCTCGTACCCAGTCGAGTACGAAGCGGTTGGGTGCGTACAGCCGGATCCTGTCGGGATCCTCCCGGGCCTGTAGCGGCCGTATCCAGGTGTTGAGCTGCTGGTCAGGTATCTCCCGCTCGAGCCGACGAAGACACCCCTTCCATAGCGATTCGGCCACGGATGCTCTACCTCTTGCCAATTTGGAGAGTGCGGGCGTGATAGCCGGCAAGTCTAATCGCTAGTCCCCAGGTTATCCACAGCGCGCGGGCATTGACACTCTCGCCTTCCGGGGGTAGATTCGCCGGCTCAGCATTTCCGGCCCGGGCCCGCCAACCGGCATTCCGCCCGGGCTTTTTCCGTGTCACTGCAGGCAATAAGCGGAATTCCGTCATGAAGAGGACCTTTCAACCCAGCGTGATCCGGCGCAAGCGCACCCACGGCTTCCGCGCACGGATGGCCACCCGCAACGGCCGCAAGGTGCTCGCGCGGCGCCGCGCCAAAGGGCGTGCCCGCCTGACCCCGTAGCTTGCGCACGAGGGCTGGCAGGGGGGCGGCGCGCTTTCCGCGCGCAGCTCGTCTCACTGACTCACGGGCCTTCGGGCAGGTTTTCCGCGGCGCCGAGCGACTCGCCGACAAGCACTTCACCGTGCTCTTCCGACGGCGAAGCGATCACCCCGAGGCAGACGCCCGCCTCGGTATGGCGGTTTCCCGCCGCGTAGCGCCGCGGGCGGTGGACCGCAACCGAATCAAGCGCATGGTGCGCGAGGCGTTTCGCCATCGGCGCCACGAGCTGCCTGCCGTCGACGTGGTGGTCATCGCTCGCGGCGCAGCCCGGGGGGCCGCCGGGCCACGGCTGCAGAAGTCAATGGTACGGCTGCTCGAGCGGATGCAGCGGCAATGCGACGGGTCCTGATCACCCTGCTGCGGGCTTATCAGTACCTCGTCAGCCCTGTGCTCGGGCCCCGTTGCCGTTTTCTGCCCTCCTGCTCCCAGTACGCCGTCGAAGCGATCGAACGCCATGGCCCGTGGCGCGGCGGCTGGCTTGCTCTTTGCCGCATCGCCCGTTGTCACCCTGGCCGTGCGGGCGGTCTGGATCCGGTTCCCGAGACCACGGATAGACGTCGATGGAAAACGTAAGGCTGCTGCTGTTCGCCGCCCTGGGTGCCGTGCTCCTCCTGCTCTGGAGTGCCTGGCAGCAGGACTACGGAGCCCGTGAGCCGGTGGCGCAGGCGCCCACCAGCGAGGCACCGAGCACGAACGCACCCGGTGCCGCCCAGGCCGGTGACGGCGACCGTGCCGGCCCGACCGGCGGCGAAGCAGGCGAGGCGACCGGCAGCGACGCCTCGGAAGTGCATGTCCTCACCGACCTGCTTGACGTTCGGATAAGCGCCCGTGGAGGAACGGTGCGCTCTGCCCGCCTGCGTGATTACAAGGTCGACCTGAACAACGATGCCCCATTCTCGGTGCTCAAGTCGGAGACACCCGTCTTCGTGGGCGAAGCCGGACTCGTGGGGGCCGACGGCGCTTCCGCGCCGGATACGTCAGCGATCTGGCAGACCGAGGACACACGCTATCGCCTCGCCGAGGGCGACGATGAGCTGGTCGTTCCGCTCATCTGGCGCAGCGATGACGGTGTCACCGTCACCCGTCGCTACATCTTCGAGCGCGACAGCTACGTGATGCGCGTCGAGCAGGAGATCGACAACGCTTCCCAGAGCCCCTATCGGGCTTATCAGTTCGTGCAGCTGCGCCGCGAGCAGACCGACAGTGGCCAGTCCTTCCTGGGCGCACGCAGCTATGTCGGTGGCGTGATCTTCAGCCCCGAGGAGCGCTACGAGAAGTTCGGCTTCGACGATATGCGCGACAGCCGCCTCTCGCGCGACGTCACCAACGGCTGGACGGCGTTCATTCAGCACTACTTCCTCGCTGCGTGGGTGCCGCCGCGGGACGTCACTCAGCGGTTCTACACCCGCATGCAGGACGGGCAGTACGTCCTTGGCATGAGCTCCCCGTGGCAGACCGTCGCCCCCGGTGAGAGTGCTACGTTCAGCAACCGGCTGTTCGTCGGCCCCAAGGATCAGGACCGCCTCGACGCCATCGCCGAGGGCCTCGAGCTCACCGTGGACTACGGCTGGCTCACCGTGATCTCCAAGCCGCTGTTCATCGCGCTGTCCTGGATCCACGGCGTGGTGGGCAACTGGGGCTGGGCGATCATCTTCCTCACGCTCGGTATCAAGGCCGCGTTCTACAAACTCTCCGAGACGAGCTACCGCTCCATGGCGCGCATGCGCAAGCTCCAGCCACGCATGCAGCAGCTCAAGGAACGCTACGGCGACGACCGCCAGGGCATGAACCAGGAGCTGATGAAGCTCTACAAGGAGGAGAAGGTCAATCCGCTCGGTGGCTGTCTGCCGATCCTCATCCAGATCCCGGTGTTCATCGCCCTGTACTGGGTGTTGCTGGAGAGTGTGGAACTGCGGCATGCACCGTGGATCCTTTGGATCAACGACCTTTCCTCCCGGGATCCTTACTACGTGCTGCCGTTGATCATGGGTGCGACCATGTTCCTGCAGCAGCGCCTCAACCCCGCGCCCATGGACCCGGTTCAGCAGCGGGTGATGACTTTCCTCCCGCTCATCTTCACCGTGTTCTTCCTGTTCTTCCCGGCAGGACTGGTTCTCTACTGGGTGACCAACAACAGCCTCTCCATCCTCCAGCAGTGGCTGATCACCCGACGCATGGAGCAGGACGAGGCGCGCGAGCGAACGGCCTAGCGCGATGAGCGGGGAGACCATCTGCGCGGTGGCCACCCCGCCCGGCCGCGGCGGGGTCGGCATCGTGCGGGTCTCCGGGCCCGCGGTGGCGGCCATCGCCGAGTCAGTGCTCGGCGCCGTGCCCACCCCGCGATACGCACGATTCGCGCGCTTCCGTGACGGTGACGGCGGTGTCCTCGACGAGGGCATCGCCCTTTACTTTCCCGGCCCGCACTCGTTCACCGGCGACGACGTGCTCGAGCTCCACGGCCATGGCGGCCCGGTGGTTCTGGATCGAATCCTGCGTCGTCTCACCGGGCTGGGCGCCCGTCTCGCCCGCCCCGGGGAATTTTCCGAGCGCGCCTTCCTCAATGACCGGCTGGATCTCGCCCAGGCCGAGGCCATCGCGGATCTGATCGACGCCCGAACCGAGGACGGCGCGCGTGCGGCCATGCGTTCGCTCTCCGGGGAGTTCTCTCAACGCATAGACGCGTTGGTGGAGGCGGTTACCGAGCTCCGCGTCTACGTCGAGTCGGCCATCGATTTCGCCGACGAAGAGATCGATTTCCTCGGCGAGTCGGCGGTCAGCGACCGCCTCGCCGACCTGCGTGAACGCCTCGACGACACCCTCGCCGCCGCCCGCCGTGGCCGACTGCTTGCCGAGGGCATGACCGTGGTTATCGCCGGACGGCCCAACGCCGGCAAGTCGAGCCTGCTCAACCGTCTCGCGGGCACCGAGGCCGCCATCGTCACGGAAGTGCCCGGTACCACCCGGGACGTGCTACGTGAACGCATCCAGCTCGAAGGACTGCCACTGCATGTAGTGGATACCGCCGGGCTACGCGAAAGCGCGGACATCGTCGAACAGGAAGGCATACGCCGGGCGTGGCAGGCGATCGAGAGCGCGGACCGGCTGTTGCTGGTAGTCGACGACCGCGACGGCCCCGGTACGGCGGAGGCGGCCGTCGCCGAGCGCCTGCCTGCCGGTTGTGGCGTGAGCGTGATCCGCAACAAGGCCGACCTCACCGGGCGCGAGCCCGGCGTCGGCGACGGGCCACTAGGCCCCGAAGTGGTGTTGTCCGCGCTCACCGGAGCGGGCTTCGATGCGCTTGCGACCCATCTCAAAGCGGTGATGGGCTTCGCCCCGGAAGCCTCCGACTTCACCGCCCGCCGCCGCCACCTGGACGCCCTGGAGCGTGCCGACGTACACCTCGAGGCGGCGGCGCTGCAGCTTCAGGACTATGCCGCCGGCGAGCTCGTCGCCGAAGAGCTCCGCGCCGTCCAGGAGGCCCTCGGCGAGATCACCGGCCGGGTGACCACCGAAGATCTCCTCGGCCGGATTTTCTCGACCTTCTGCATCGGCAAGTAGTGACGCCTCACGCTTTGCTATCCTGAGCCCGTAACCAGCGACCCAGGGAAGGGACTCGTGTTTCTGCCGCTCGATCGACCTCTGGACTGGCGGGATCCACCCGTCGCCACGCTCGCGCTGACCGCCGTTTGCGTACTCGTTTTCCTCGTCTTTCAGACCGACGATGGCCGCAGCCGTCGTGAAGCGGTGCAGTTCTACTACGACTCCGGACTGGCCGCGATCGAGCTGCCGCGCTACCAGAGCTGGCTCGAGCGCCATGGCCGCGAGGCGCGGTGCGAGACGAGCGGGGCATGGGAAGGCTACGACGCCCCCTCGCCGTGCTGGCTGTTCCGCATGCAGTCCGATCCCGCGTTCATGCGCGCGCTTCGGGCCGGGGAGATCATCACCGCCGAAGACGATGGTCATTCCGCCTGGCGCTTCGATCGCCGCACTTACGAGCGTAAGCGTGCCGCCAATACCACCGAAGCCTGGGGATTGAAATCCGCCGACTTCTCTTGGTCGCGGCTTCTCACCCATCAGTTCCTGCATGGCGGTTGGGGCCACCTATTCGGGAACATGCTGTTCCTCGTGGCTGTGGGCTTGTTGCTGGAGGCTGCCGTCGGCGCCGGGCTTACCGCCGCGTTCTACCTGCTGGGAGGGGTCGCCGCGGCTGCCGTGCATATGATCTTCCAGCCGGCGAGCCTCGTCCCCATGGTGGGGGCTTCCGGTGCCATCGCCGGGCTCATGGGGGCGATGACGGTCGCCTACGGGCTGCGGCCGGTTCGGTTCTTCTACACCGTTGGAGTCTGGTTCGACTACGTACGTGCACCCGCGATCGTGTTGCTGCCCCTGTGGTTCGGCAAGGAGCTGCTGTCCTGGTGGCTGTATGCCGACGAAAGCGCCGTGGCGTTCACGGCGCATATGGGCGGGCTGGTCGGTGGTGCGTTCCTTGCCACGGCGACACGGCTCGTTCGTCCGAGCGCGGTTCGCCCGCCGGCGGAGGCGGATTCCGGGGCACAAGCGCAGGCGGCGCTGGCGGCTGCCCAGGACGCCCTGCGGCGGCTGGATTTCGACACCGCCGCCCGTGGCTTTCGCCGTCTGCTCACCGAGGGCGATACCCGTGACGCCGTGCTGCGGGGCCTCTACGACGCCCAGTGCCACCAACCGGCCAGTGAGGCTTACCATGCCGCTGCGGCCGAAGTGCTTGCCCGCGCGACGCCCGAGCGCCGAGCTCTCGTCGATGCCGTGTACGCCGACTATCGGCACCGGGCGCGCCCGCGGCCACGGCTGGAAGCCGCGTCACTGCGCGTACTTGCTCGCTACTTCCTGGCCACCGCTCAGCGCGCCCGGGCCGCCGAAGTGCTTACCGTCATGTCCCGGGCACCGAATCGGTTCCCCCATCTCGCCACCCGGTTGGAGGCGCTTGCCGGCCAGTACGAAGCGGCCGGTGAGGGCGAGCGTGCAGAGCGCTGGCGGGCTCAGGCCCGGGCGGTGCGGGTGCTACGCCAGGGGGCCAATGATGCCACGTCCGGATGATCCGGATAGTGGCTGGCGAGGAAGCGCTCCAACGCTGCCGCCTTGGTCTCGTCGCCGAGCTCTTCACGAAACAGTCGTGCCGCCAGTGCGTAAAGCCGTGGTATCTCTGATCGTCCGGGGAAGCGCTTGTGGAACCCGTTGACGAGATGCAGGGCCTCGCGCGCCTGCCCGCGCAGACGCAGCGTTTCGGCGAGGATGGGATAAACCGCCGGGTCCGATGGTCGGTACTGTGGGTCATGCTGGCGGCTTTCGAGCCAGGCAACTGTCGCTTCGGCATACCGACCGGCGTCGGCGTGGCGGTCGATGAGCGTGTCGGCCGCCTCGCGCACGGCGCGCTGGTCGCCGGCGAGCTGTGCCGCCCGGTGCAGCCGTTTCACCAGCTCCGTGCTGTGGGGCTGACGCCCCACGCAGTCCCGCAGCTCGGCAAGCGCGGCCGGGTAGTTGTGCTCGGCGAGAAAGCGCTCCGCGGCGGATAGGTCTTCACCGTCGACGACATCACCCTGATCCTCCCAGGCTGGGGCGAGTCCCAGACGGTCACCGAACTGGTAGATGAAATAGCCCATGAGGTGGAAGCCCATCACCGTGAAGTAGGTCTGCGCCACAACCACGATGAAATAGCCGGACGACGCGGTTGCGCCGGTGATGACGAGGACGTTGCCCAAGGCGACATTGGTAAGGGTGACCAGACCCAGCAAGGCGAGGTAGTGCCAGCGCAACGCGCCGACGACATGGGCGATCATGGCCGGGTTCAGGGACTGGCGAAGGCTGCGGCTCCACGCCAGAATCATGATCCCTGCCGGTGCCAGTGCGAGAACGGCAACGAACCACGGTATTATCAGTACCGGCGGCAGAAGGCCCGCTGGCAGGCCCGCGATCAATCCCAGCGCTATCAGGAACGCGTACTGCTTGAACGGCAGCTCATAGCCATGGATGAGCGTCTCCCCGTCCAGCGGAGGCGGTGTGAGCTCTCCCTCCGCCGTGCTCGCGAGGGCCTCGTAGGCGTAGCGCAGGCCGATCAACGGCAGCACGAACCCACTGATCAGCATGGCCACCACGCCAAGGATTTTCGCGAGCACGCCTGCTGCGCCCAGCGCCAGGACGAAAAAAACGCCCGGCGGCCGAAGCGGGTAGAGGAAGAACTGCGGCATCCGCTGCCAGTAGGGGACGGGGCGGTCGGCCATACGGCACCTCCGTGTGAGATTGTCAATCCGCCGGCAGGTTAGCGTACCCCCGGCCATCCGTGCGAGCTTGAGCGACAGCCGACCCACAGGCTACGCTTTACGGTTATCTCGGTCCGCCAACCGGTGGGCATTTTCACGGCATTCCAGTGCGAGGTCAGTGGCAATCGTGCACTACGCCCGGGCATACGACGTCATCGTGGTGGGCGGCGGACACGCCGGCACCGAGGCGGCGCTGGCGGCCGCGCGCATGGGGGCGCGCACGCTGCTACTCACCCACAATATCGAAACCATCGGCCAGATGAGCTGCAACCCGGCTGTCGGCGGTATCGGCAAGGGCCACCTGGTGCGCGAGATCGATGCCCTCGGCGGTCTCATGGGGCGGGCCATCGATCGTGGCGGCATTCAGTTCCGCACCCTCAACAGCCGCAAGGGGCCGGCGGTGAGGGCGACCCGCGCCCAGGCCGACCGCGTGCTCTACCGTCAGGCCGTGCGCGCGGCCGTGGAGGATCAGCCCGGGCTGGAGCTCTTCCAGCAGGGCGTCGACGACCTGATCGTCGAGGGTGGGAAAGTCACCGGCGTCCGCACACAGATGGGGCTCACTTTCGAGGCGCCGCAGGTCGTGCTCACGGTGGGCACATTCCTCGGCGGCTGCATCCATATCGGCGAGAGCAACTACCAGGGCGGCCGGGCCGGCGACCCGCCGGCCAATGCGCTCGCCCGCCGCCTGCGCGAGCTGCCCACTACCGTGGACCGGCTGAAGACGGGTACGCCGCCGCGCGTCGACGGACGGTCCATCGCCTGGGATCGTCTCACCGGGCAGCCTGGTGACGATCCGGTGCCCTACTTCTCGCTGTGGAGCCGTGGCAACGAGCACCCGCGCCAGGTGCCTTGCCACATAACCCATACCAACGCCGCCACCCACGACGTGATCCGGGGGGCGCTGGAGCGCTCGCCCATGTTCAGCGGCGAGATCGAAGGCGTGGGCCCGCGCTATTGCCCCTCCATCGAGGACAAGGTGGTGCGATTCGCCGACCGGGATGCCCACCAGATCTTCGTCGAGCCCGAGGGCCTGACCACCCACGAGGTCTATCCCAACGGCATCTCCACCAGTCTGCCGTTCGATGTGCAGTACGAGCTGGTGCGCTCCATCGCCGGATTCGAGGCCGCCCATATCACCCGGCCCGGATACGCCATCGAGTATGACTTTCTCGACCCGCGGGACCTGAGGCCGAGCCTGGAAACCAAGTACCTGCCCGGGCTCTACCTCGCCGGACAGATCAACGGCACCACCGGCTACGAGGAAGCCGCCGCCCAGGGCCTTGTAGCGGGCATGAACGCCGCCGCAGCCGTGAACGGGCGCGAGCCGTGGCACCCGCGCCGGGACGAGGCCTATATCGGTGTGCTCATCGATGATCTCATCACCCGCGGCACCCGCGAGCCTTACCGCATGTTCACCTCGCGAGCCGAGTATCGGCTGCATCTGCGCGAGGACAACGCGGACCTGCGCCTGGCCCCCATCGCGCGGGAGTACGGGCTCATCGACGAAGACCAGTGGGCCGCGGTCGCCGGCCACCGCGAGGCGGTGGAGCGCGAAACCGCGCGGCTGGACGCGACCGTGGTGCGTCCCTCGCAGGTGAGCGCGGACGCGGCGGAAGCGGTGCTCGGCGGTGCGCTCACCAAGGAGCAGAGCCTGCTGGAGATCCTGCGGCGTCCGTATGTGGATTACGAGGCCCTGCGTCAGTTGCCCGGCATGGCGGATGCGCTGCCGGCCGGACGCAGCGCCGAGCAGGTGGCCATACAGGCGAAGTACGCCGGGTACCTGGCGCGCCAGCGCCGCCAGGTGGACCAGGCGAGCCGTTACGAGGACGTGGCTCTGCCCGATGATCTGGACTACGCCTCGGTGAGCGGGCTTTCGAGCGAGGTACGGGAGAAACTGACCACCCATCGCCCGGCCACGCTCGGCCAGGCCGGGCGCATTGACGGGGTCACCCCGGCGGCGGTGTCGCTTCTGCTGGTCCATCTGAAGCGTCGCGGGGCGTTGCGCCGCAGTGCCTGACGCGCAACGTGCGGCGCTGGAGCAGCGTCTCGATCGCGGCCTCGGGGCGCTGGGCCTCACGCTCGACGAGCGCGCGCGAGCGCGGCTGGTCGACTACGTCGAACTGCTCGCCCGCTGGAATCGGGCCTACAACCTCTCCGCGGTGCGCGACCCCGAGGCCATGGTCACCCGCCACGTGGTCGATAGCCTGGCGGCGCTGCCCTGGGTGGGTGATGGTACGCTGCTCGATATCGGCACGGGCCCGGGCCTCCCGGGCATACCGCTCGCCATCGTCCGCGACGGGCTCGCCGTCACCCTGCTGGACAGCAACGGCAAGAAGACCCGGTTTCTCAACCAGGCGGTCATGGAGCTGGGTCTGGAGCGTTGCCGGGTGGTGCAGACGCGGGCGGTGGACGCCGACGGCGAGTACGACATGGTCACCTCCCGAGCGTTCGCCGCGCTCGACGAATTCTGGCGGGTCGCCGCGCCGCGGCTTGCACCCGAGGGGCGAGCCCTGGCGCTCAAGGGCCGCTATCCTGGAGACGAGTTGTCCGCGCTCACCGGGATGGGGGTATCATGGCGTAGCTTCCCGCTCGAGGTCCCCGACCTGGACGCCGAGCGCCACCTGGTCGAGCTGACCCCCGAGCCGGCGACCGCGTCTCCGCGACAGAACTAGGGCCCTATTCATGACCCGGATCATTGCCGTCACCAACCAGAAGGGCGGGGTGGGCAAGACCACCACCTGCGTCAACCTCGCCGCCTCGCTCGCGGCCAACCGCCGCCGTGTGCTGATGGTGGATCTCGATCCACAGGGCAACGCCACGGTGGGCGCGGGCGTCGACAAGGACGAGCTCGCCGCAAGCAACTACGAGCTTCTCATGGGGGAGACCGACGCCGAAGCGGTGCGCCAGAGCGCCGTGGACGGGGCCTTCGACGTGCTCCCCGCGAACGGCGACCTCACCGCCGCGGAGGTCGCGCTGCTCGAGCTCGACCACCGCGAACGCCGCCTCGCCGACGCCCTCGCGTCCCTCGCCGGCGAGTACGATTACGTGCTGGTGGATTGCCCGCCGTCGCTCAACATCCTTACGGTCAACGCGCTGGTGGCCGCCGACCGGGTGTTGATCCCCATCCAGTGCGAATATTACGCGCTCGAAGGTCTCACCGCGCTGCTGGATACCATTCGTCGGGTCCAGCAGACGGCGAACCCGTCACTGGAGATCGAAGGCTTGCTGCGAACCATGTTCGACCCGCGCAATAATCTGGCCAACCAGGTGGGGGCACAGTTGCTCGCTCACTTCGATGACAAGGTCTACCGTACCCAGATCCCCCGCAACGTGCGTCTCGCCGAGGCACCGAGCCATGGCCGCCCGGCGTTGCAGTACGATCGTACCTCCCGCGGGGCGATCTCCTACATGGCGCTGGCCTCGGAGCTGCTGCGCCGCGAACGCCGGGCCGCGACCAGCGCATGATGGGAGAGGAGCCGATGAGCCAGAAACGCAGGGGGCTGGGACGCGGGCTCGACGCGCTGCTCGGCGGAGTACCGGAGACCGAGGGCGAGGCCGCGGATGCCGCCGCCCGCGGCGATCTCCGCAAGCTGCCCATCGACCTGCTCGAACGCGGGCGCTACCAACCGCGTACCGAATTCGACCCGGCCTCGCTCCAGGAGCTTGCCGACTCCATTAGGGCCCAGGGCGTGGTCCAGCCCATCGTGGTCCGGCCGCTGCCCGATGAGCGCTACGAGATCATCGCCGGCGAGAGACGCTGGCGCGCCGCCCAGCTCGCCGGCCTCGCGGAGATCCCCGCGCTGATTCGCGACGTGCCCGACGAGACCGCCATCGCCGTGGCGCTCATCGAGAATATCCAGCGCGAGGATCTCAACCCGCTGGAGGAGGCCTCGGCACTGAAGCGTCTCACCGGCGAGTTCGGCATGACCCACCAGGGCGTGGCCGACGCCGTGGGCCGCTCGCGGGCGAGTGTTTCCAACCTGCTACGCTTGCTCGAGCTCGCCCCGGAGGTGAAGGACCTCATCGCCGAGCGCCGCCTCGAGATGGGCCACGCCCGTGCGATCCTCGGGCTCTCCGCCGCGGATCAGGCCCGTATCGCCCAGCAGGTCGCCGAGAAGGGCCTGTCCGTGCGCGAGACCGAAGCCCTGGTGCGACGGCTCACCGAGGGCGGTGACCGTCCCTCGCGGCCGCGTAACACCGTCGATCCGAATATCCGCCGCCTGCAGGAAGACTTGAGCGGCCGCCTCGGTGCCAGTGTCGCCATCAAGCACGGCCGCAGCGGCAAGGGCCGCGTGGTCATCGAGTACAACAGCCTCGACGAGCTCGACGGCATCCTCTCGCATATCCAATGACTCCGGGTTCACGTGCCGGGTTTTCGGCGTTGAACCCACTCGATCAGTTATTTATACTTCGCCCGCCTCGCCACGGTCCGGAGGCACAGGGGAGTAACGCGTACCGATGCGGGTTGCAAAACGAGTGGTTCTGCTGCAACTCGCGATTACTCTGACCGCGGCGCTGGCATGGCTGATCGCATCGAGCGCGCGTGCAGCGCTTGCCGCGATGGCCGGCGGAGGGATCAGCACCGCCCTGAGCATCTACGTCGCCGTGAAGGTGTTCTCGCGCGACGCGGCCGCCGACCCGGAAGCGGCGCTGGCGGCCTTTTATCGCGCCGAGGCGATGAAGCTGGTGCTCACGGCAGTGCTGACCTCCTTGGCGATCATGGGGTTCCGCGATCACACGGTCCCCCTGATCACGACGCTGGCGGCCACCCTGAGCGCATACTGGCTGGCCCTGCTCGGCAATATGGACTAAAACGACGTCACGACGAGAAGACCAAGGTATGGCCGCGAATTCTCCGACCGAATACGTCCAGCACCACCTTCACCATCTGCAGATCGGCGATGGGGGGTTCTGGACCCTCAATATCGATACCCTGATCTTCTCCTGGGCCACGGGCCTGCTCTTTCTGGGGATCTTCTACTCCGTCGCCCGGCGGGTGAGCGCCGATACGCCGACGGGGCTGCAGAATTTCATCGAAGTGTTGGTGGAGTTCGCCGACAACACCGTCAAGGACGCCTTCCACGGCTCGCGTGAGTTCCTTGGGCCGCTGGCGCTGACCATCTTCATGTGGGTGCTGCTCTGGAACCTGCTGGACCTGGTGCCGGTGGACTGGTTGCCGTCGCTCGCCGCGGCGATCGGTATCCCGTACCTGCGCATCGTGCCTTCGGCGGACATGAACGCGACCTTCGGTCTGTCGCTCATGGTGCTGTTCCTGATGCTCACCTACGGCGTCAAGGGCAAGGGTGTGGGCGGTTTCACCAAGGAGATGCTCTTCCATCCCTTCAACACCATCTGGCTGTTGCCGTTCAACCTCATTCTCAACGTGGTCGAGATCCTGGCGAAGCCGGTCTCGCTCGCGATGCGACTGTTCGGCAACCTCTACGCCGCCGAGCTGATCTTCATCCTCATCGCCATGCTGCCCTGGTGGGCGCAGTGGCTGCCCGGTGGCGCCTGGGCCATATTCCATATCCTGGTGATCCCGCTGCAGGCGTTCATCTTCATGGTGCTCACCTGTGTATACATCGGGCTCGCGTACGAAGAGCACTGATCGCGTCCCGTTTCGACTCTAGACCTTTGAACCACCATTAACCTGGAGAGCAACAATGCAGGAACTCATCGCTCAGGTTCAGTCCATGACCGCCCTGGCCATCGGCCTGATCTTCGCCTTCGCCGCTCTCGGCACCGCCCTCGGTTTCGGTATGCTCGGTGGCAAGTTCCTCGAGGGCGCCGCGCGCCAGCCCGAGACCGCCAACATGCTCCAGGGCCGGATGTTCATCATCGCCGGTCTGCTCGACGCGGTTTCCATCATCGGTGTCGCCTTCGCTGCCCTGCTGATGTTCGCCAACCCGCTCGTCGGCGCCATCGGCGGCTGACCAGCCCGGCGTAACATCCAGACCGCAGGCAGCAACCGGGAGTTTCAACCGTGGGGATCAATGCAACCCTGATCGGACAGGGGATCACGTTCTTCGTGTTCATCCTGTTCACGATGAAGTTCGTCTGGCCGCCCATCCGGAAGGCCATGGACGAACGGCAGAAGCGGATCGCTGACGGGTTGGCTTCCGCGGAGCGCGGCCAGCACGAGCTGGAGCTGGCGCAGAAGCGTGCTGCTGAGCAGATTCGCGAAGCCAAGCAGCAGGCTGCGGAAATCATCGAGCAGGCCAACCGGCGTAGTGCGGAGATCGTCGACGAATCCCGTCAGGAGGCCCGCGAGGCCGCCGAGCGCGAGCACGCCGCCGCCGAGGCCCGCATCGAGCAGGAGGTGGCCCACGCCCGTGCGGAGCTGAAGAAGAAAGTCTCCGATCTGGCGATCCTGGGCGCCTCCCGCATCCTCGAGCGCGAGGTCGATGCGAAGGCCCACAACGCCATGCTCGACGAGCTGGCCGAACAACTCTGAGGCAAGCCAACAATGGCGGAGAGCACTACCGTCGCCCGGCCGTACGCCCAGGGCATCTTCGAGCTGGCGCGCGAACAGGACGCGCTCGCCGCCTGGTCCGAACAGCTGGACCTCGTGGCCGACGTCGTGCGCCACCCGGAGATGGCCCAGCTGCTCGGCAGTCCGCGGCTCACCAGTGAGCAACGGGCCGAGCTGATCATCGGCGTGTGCGGTGAGGGCCTGAAAGAACAGGGACGCAACCTCGTGCAGCTGCTGGTCGACAACGACCGCCTTGAGGTGCTGCCCGAGATTGCCGCGCAGTACCGCGCGCTGCGGGCCACCGCCGAACGTACGCTGGAGGCCCGTCTGATCTCGGCGCAAGCCGTTGACGAGGACGTCCGGG
The DNA here is from genome assembly GCF_051195215.1 of Arhodomonas sp. AD133. NCBI lineage: Bacteria > Pseudomonadati > Pseudomonadota > Gammaproteobacteria > Chromatiales > Ectothiorhodospiraceae > Arhodomonas > Arhodomonas sp. AD133. Next base: position 47,018 of record NZ_JBNAZM010000028.1, read on the forward strand.
CCCGGCTCGAGTCCGCCCTGTCGAAGCGGCTCGACCGTCAGGTCACGCTAACCACCGAGATCGACGAGTCCTTGCTCGGCGGTGCGGTGGTACGGGCCGGGGATCTGGTCATCGACGGGTCCGTGCAGGGCAGGCTCACGCGTCTCACCGGCGCCCTGAGCCGCTAAGGGGAAGATTCAACGATGCAACTCAATCCGAGCGAAATCAGCGACCTCATCAAGCAGCGCATCGAGAGCTTCGAGGCGGTCGCGGAGGCGCGCAACGAAGGTACCGTGGTGAGCGTCTCCGACGGTATCGTGCGCATCCACGGCCTCGCCGATGCGATGCAGGGCGAGATGCTGGAGTTCCCGAACGATACCTTCGGCATGGCGCTCAACCTCGAGCGCGATTCCGTCGGTGCCGTGATTCTCGGCGACTACTCGCACCTTTCCGAGGGCGATTCGGTCAAGGCGACCGGCCGCATCCTCGAGGTCCCGGTGGGTGAAGAGCTCCTCGGGCGCGTGGTCGATCCGCTGGGTAGTTCCCTCGACGGCAAGGGAGCGATCCAGACCAAGCAGAGCGAGCCTGTCGAGAAGGTCGCTCCGGGCGTCATCACCCGTGAGGGCGTGGATCAGCCGGTGCAGACCGGGCTGAAGTCTATCGACGCCATGGTGCCCATCGGCCGCGGCCAGCGTGAGCTGATCATCGGCGACCGCCAGACGGGCAAGACCGCCATCGCCGTCGACACCATCATCAACCAGAAAGGCTCGGGCATTAAGTGCATCTACGTGGCGGTGGGCCAGAAGAACTCCTCCATCGCCAACGTGGTGCGCAAGCTCGAGGAGCACGACGCGATGGAGCACACCATCGTGGTCTCCGCTTCCGCTTCGGAATCCGCCGCGCTGCAGTTCATCGCACCCTATGCCGGCTGCGCCATGGGCGAGTACTTCCGCGACCGCGGCGAGGATGCGCTGATCATCTACGATGACCTCACCAAGCAGGCCTGGGCCTATCGCCAGGTTTCCCTGCTGCTGCGCCGTCCGCCGGGGCGTGAGGCGTATCCCGGTGACGTGTTCTACCTCCACTCGCGCCTGCTCGAGCGCGCCGCGCGCATCAACGCTGACGAGGTGGAGCGCCGTACCAACGGCGAGGTCACCGGCAAGACCGGCTCGCTCACCGCGCTGCCGATCATCGAGACCCAGGCGGGCGACGTCTCCGCATTCGTGCCCACCAACGTGATCTCGATCACCGACGGCCAGATCTATCTCGAGTCCGATCTGTTCAACACGGGCGTGCGCCCGGCGATCAATGCCGGCCTGTCCGTCTCCCGCGTGGGTGGCTCGGCGCAGACGAAGATCATCAGGAAGCTCGGCAGCGGCATTCGTCTGGCACTCGCCCAGTACCGCGAGCTCGCCGCCTTCGCCCAGTTCGCCTCGGATCTCGACGAGGCCACGCGTAAGCAGCTCGAGCGCGGTCAGCGCGCCATGGAGCTGCTCAAGCAGCCGCAGTACTCGCCGCTTTCGGTGGGTCACATGGCGGTGTCGCTGTACGCGCTCAACGAAGGCTATCTGGACGACTTGGAGATCGAGAAGATCGGTGCCTTCGAGCGGGAGCTGCACAAGCACTTCGACTCGAACTTCTCCGATCTGATCAAGCGCATCGACGAGACCGGCGCTTACGACGACGATATCGTCGGTGAGCTCAAGAAGGGCGTCGAGGACTTCAAAGCCCACGGCACCTGGTAACCAACGGCGGGGATCCCATGTCCGGCGGTAAAGAGATCCGCACGCAGATCAAAAGCGTTCAGAACACGCAGAAGATCACCACCGCGATGGAGATGGTGGCTGCCTCCAAGATGCGCAACGCCCAGCGCCGCATGGAGGCAGCCCGGCCCTACGCGGACAAGATCCGGCAAGTCATCCGGCACCTCGCCCAGGCGAACCCGGAGTACCGCCACCCGTTCCTCGAGGATCGGGAGGTCAAGCGCGTGGGCTACATCATCATCTCCAGCGACCGTGGTCTCTGTGGCGGCCTGAACAACAACCTCTTCCGTGCTGTGGTCAAGGCCATGAAGGCGGATAGCGAGGCCGGCCGCGAGATGGACGTCTGCACCATCGGCTCCAAGGCCATCCAGTTCTTCGGACGCTTCGGGGCGAACGTGGTGGCCGACGCCTCGCAGCTCGGCGACCGGCCCCACCTGGACGACATCGTGGGTGCGGTCAAGGTCATGCTCGACCGCTACGAGTCCGGCGAGATCGACCAGCTCGTGCTTTGCTACAACGAGTTCGTCAACACCATGACCCAGCGCCCGACGCTGGAGACGGTGCTGCCCTTGCCTGAAGGCGACGACGAGGATGCGCCGAAGCACAGCTGGGACTACCTCTACGAGCCCGACGCCGTGCAGGCACTGGATCTGCTGCTCACGCGCTACGCCGAAGCGTTGGTCTATCAGTCGGTGGTGGAGAACATCGCCTGCGAGCAGGCCGCGCGGATGGTGGCCATGAAGGCGGCGTCGGACAACGCCGGCAACCTCATCGAGGAGCTCCAGCTCGCCTACAACAAGGCGCGCCAGGCGGCGATCACCAAGGAGCTCTCCGAGATCGTGGCCGGCGCGGAGGCGGTCTGACAACGGCACCGCCGCCCCCGCCGGGGAGCCGGATTCAGCGAATTCGCGAAGAGGAACTGGGTTTATGAGTTCAGGAAAGATCGTTCAGATCATCGGCGCCGTGGTCGAGGTGGAGTTCCCCCGCGACCAGGTGCCGAAGGTCTATGACGCCCTCCACGTGGGCGAATACGACCTCACCCTCGAGGTCCAGCAGCAGGTCGGTGACGGCGTCGTGCGTTGCATCGCCATGGGCAGTACCGACGGGCTGAAGCGCAACGTCGAGGTCACCAACACCGGCGCGGCCATCTCCGTGCCCGTGGGCCAGAAGACGCTCGGGCGCATCATGGACGTGCTCGGCCGTCCCGTGGACGAGGGCGGCGAGGTCGGCGAGGAAGAGCGCTGGCCGATCCACCGCAAGGCCCCGGCCTACGAGGACCAGGCGGCGAGCCAGGAGTTGCTCGAGACCGGCATCAAGGTCATCGACCTGCTCTGCCCCTTTGCCAAGGGCGGCAAGGTCGGCCTGTTCGGCGGTGCCGGCGTGGGCAAGACCGTCAACATGATGGAGCTCATCCGTAACATCGCCATCGAGCACAGCGGCTACTCCGTGTTCGCCGGCGTGGGTGAGCGTACCCGTGAGGGCAACGACTTCTACCACGAAATGAAGGAGTCGGACGTCCTCGACAAGGTGGCGCTGGTCTACGGCCAGATGAACGAGCCGCCGGGCAACCGCCTGCGCGTGGCGCTCACCGGCTTGACCATGGCGGAGTACTTCCGCGACGAGGGCCGTGACGTGCTGATGTTCATCGACAACATCTACCGTTACACCCTCGCCGGTCAGGAGGTTTCAGCGCTGCTCGGCCGCATGCCTTCCGCAGTGGGCTATCAGCCGACACTGGCCGAGGAGATGGGTGTCCTCCAGGAGCGCATCACCTCCACGAAGACGGGCTCCATCACCTCCGTGCAGGCCGTGTACGTGCCCGCCGACGACCTCACCGACCCGTCGCCGGCGACCACCTTCGCGCACCTTGACGCGACGGTCGTGCTGGCCCGCTCCATCGCCGAGCTCGGCATTTATCCGGCGGTGGATCCGCTGGATTCCACCTCGCGCCAGCTCGACCCGCTGGTCATCGGCGAGGAGCACTACAATACCGCCCGTTCGGTGCAGACCGTGCTTCAGCGCTACAAGGAGCTCAAGGACATCATCGCTATCCTGGGCATGGACGAGCTCTCCGAGGACGACAAGCTGGCCGTCGCCCGTGCGCGTAAGATCCAGCGCTTCCTCTCGCAGCCGTTCTTCGCTGCCGAGGCGTTCACCAACACCCCCGGCAAGTTCGTGCCACTGAAGGAGACCATCCGCGGCTTCCGCGCCATCGTCGACGGTGAGTGCGACGATCTGCCGGAGCAGGCCTTCTACATGGTCGGCACCATCGACGAGGCCCGCGAGAAGGCGCAGTCGCTGTAGGCGACTGACGCCCAGGGAGTTTGCAGGTAAGCTTATGGCTATGACCATGCACGTGGACATCGTGAGCGCGGAAGAGTCCATCTACTCGGGCACGGCCACGTTCGTACTGGCGCGGGCCACCGAGGGCGAGGTGGGTATTACCTCGCGCCACATGCCCATGCTCGCGCAGCTCCAGCCGGGCGAGGTAATGGTGCGCACGCAGGACGGCGAAGAGGTCCTCTACTACGTATCCGGCGGCATGATCGAGGTGCAGCCCCACGTGGTCACGATTCTCGCCGATACTGCCGTTCGTGCCAGGGATCTGGACGAGGCCGCCGCTCAGCAGGCCAAGCGCCGAGCCGAGGAGCAGCTCGTCAACCGAAGCGCGGAGATGGATTACGCCCGCGCCCAGGCAGAGCTCGCCGAGGCGGTGGCGCAGCTGCGCACGCTGGAGAAGGTTCGCAAACGCTCCGGCTCGGGCGCCTACTAGCACGCCCGCAGCGAGTATGCGGTAATGACGCGCGGTGGCTCCGTCGGGGCGCCGCGCGTTTTTGTTTGACACCACTCGTTACCGTCCACGGACGCGGGCGCCGGGCAGGCGTCCCCGGAGGAGTAGAGTCGTGACCGCTCCCTTATCCATCGTGATTCTCGCCGCGGGCGCCGGTACGCGCATGCGCTCGCGACTGCCCAAGGTACTCCATCCCCTCGCCGGCCGGCCCATGCTGCGCCACGTGATCGATACCGCCCGGGGGCTGGAGCCCGCCGGCATCCACGTCGTCTTCGGCCACGGCGGCGAGCAGGTCCGCAACGAGATACCGGACGACGACCTCGACTGGGTCCACCAGGCCGAACAGCTCGGCACCGGCCACGCCGTCGCCCAGGCCATGCCGGGCATTCCCGACGATCACGACGTGCTCGTGCTCTGTGGCGACGTGCCCCTGGTCCGTCCCGAGAGCCTCGCCGCGTTGCGGGAGGCCGCCTACGACGGTGCTGCCCTGCTAGCGGTGCGCCTGACGGATGCCAGCGGCTACGGCCGCATCCTCCGTGACGCAGCGGGCGACGTAGCCGGCATCGTCGAAGAGAAGGACGCCACCGCCGAGCAGCGCGCCATCACCGAGATCAACAGCGGCATCATGTGCTTGCCGGCGGGCCGCCTGCGGGGTTGGCTCACCGCGCTGTCCGATGACAACGCCCAGGGCGAGTACTACCTCACCGACGTGATCGCCATGGCGCGCCGTGATGGAGTGTCGATCCACACCGCCGAGGCCGCCGACGTCGTGGAGGTGCAGGGCGTCAACGATCGCCGCCAACTCGCCGTGGTCGAGCGGGCCTGGCAGCGCCGCGAGGCGGACCGACTCATGGCGGCGGGTGTCAGCCTCATGGATCCGGCCCGGTTCGATGTTCGCGGCACGCTCGACTGCGGCGAGGACGTCACCATCGACGTGAACTGCGTGTTCGCCGGCGAGGTCCGCATCGGCGCGGGGGTGACCATCGGTCCCAACTGTCTTATCCGTGACAGCGTTATCGGCGACGGCACACACATCGAGGCGAACAGCGTCGTGGACGGCGCGGCGGTCGAAGGCGACAGCAGCGTCGGCCCGTTCGCCCGGCTGCGCACCGGTACCCGGCTCGCCCGTGGCGCGAAGGTGGGCAACTTCGTCGAGACGAAGAACGCTGACGTTGGCGAAGGCAGCAAAGTGAATCATCTTTCCTATGTGGGCGATGCCGAGGTGGGCCCGGGCGTCAACGTCGGTGCCGGCACCATTACCTGCAACTACGACGGCGCCAACAAGCACTTTACGGTGATCGAGGCGGACGCCTTCATCGGTTCGAATACAGCACTGGTCGCCCCCGTGCGCGTCGGCCGTGGGGCCACCATTGGTGCCGGCTCGGTGATCCGCGACGACGCGCCGGCGGATACGTTGACCCTCTCGGGTACCCGGCAGCAAAGCGTCTCCGGCTGGCAACGCCCGACGAAACGCCGCGACTGAGTCATTTACCGGCGCCGGTGTGGTTCCGGCTCCCCACCAGGGGGCCGGCACCCATACAATCCGGCGACATCACCAAGACGGTGTGGCCGAACGTAGAGGACGACGAGCTATGTGTGGGATCGTAGGCGCTGTTGCCGAACGCGACGTCACTGCCATTCTCCTGGAAGGCCTCAAGCGCCTCGAATACCGGGGGTATGACTCCGCAGGGCTCGCCGTACTCGACGATACCGGCGCGATGCGCCGCCACCGCGCCGTCGGCAAGGTCGCCGAGCTCGTCGCCGCCCAGGAGGCCGAGCCCCTCGCCGGCCACACCGGCCTCGCCCATACCCGCTGGGCGACCCACGGCGCGCCCAGCGAGGCCAACGCCCATCCCCACGTCGCCGGCGAGCGCATCGCCCTGGTGCACAACGGCATCATCGAGAACCATGAGGCGATGCGTAGCGCGCTCATCGAGCGCGGCTACGGATTCACCTCGGAGACCGACACCGAGGTGGTGGTCAACGCCATTCACGCCCGCACCGAGCGCGGCGAGGATCTCCTCACCGCCGTGCGTTCCGCGGTCGCCGACCTGGATGGCGCGTACGCCATCGGCGTCATAAGTGCCCACGAGCCCGGCCGGCTGGTGGCCGCCCGCAAGGGCAGCCCCCTGGTGGTGGGCGTGGGCATCGGCGAGCACTTCATCGCCTCCGACGTCTCCGCGCTGCTGCCGGTCACCCAGCAGTTCATCTTCCTGGAAGAAGGCGACATCGCAGACCTCACCCGCGAGGCGGTTACCGTCTACGACCGCGACGGCAACGTGGTCGAGCGCCCGGTGCGCACCTCCGAGCTCTCCGCCGACGCCGTCGAGCGCGGGCGCTACCGCCACTTCATGGCCAAGGAGATCCACGAGCAGCCCAGCGCCGTGGCGGAAACCCTGGAGGGGCGACTGTCCGAGCGGCGCATGCTCACCGAGACCCTGGGCCCGGAGGCCGCCGACGTCCTCTCCCGCGCCCAGCGCATCCAGATCGTCGCCTGCGGCACCAGCTACCACGCCGGCCTCGTTGCCCGGTACTGGTTCGAAGGCCTCGCCGGCATCCCCTGCGACGTGGAAGTGGCGAGTGAATTCCGCTACCGGCCCCACGTCGTGCCCGCGGGTACGGTCTTTCTCACCATCTCCCAGTCCGGCGAGACCGCCGACAGCCTGGCGGCGCTCCGCGAGGCGAAGTCCCTCGGCTACATGGCGAGCCTGGCGATCTGCAACGTCCCGGAAAGCTCCCTGGTGCGGGAGTCCGACCTCGTGCTCATGACCCGCGCCGGGCCCGAGATCGGCGTCGCCTCCACCAAGGCGTTTACCACGCAGCTCACCGCGCTGCTGCTCACCGTGATCGCCGCCGGCCGCCAGCACGCGCTCACCGAAGCGCGTGAGGCCGAGCTCGTCAACGCCCTGCGCCGCCTGCCAGGCCGCCTGGAGCAGACCCTCGAACTCGAGCCCGCGGTGCAGCGCCTCGCCGAGGACTTCGTCGACAAGCGCCACAGCCTCTTCCTGGGCCGCGGTGAGCAGTTCCCCATCGCCCTGGAAGGCGCGCTCAAGCTCAAGGAAATCTCCTACATCCACGCCGAGGCCTATCCCGCCGGCGAGCTCAAGCACGGCCCCCTCGCGCTGGTGGACAGCGAAATGCCCGTGGTCACCGTCGCCCCCAACGACCGCCTGGTGGAAAAGCTCAAATCCAACCTCCAGGAAGTCCGCGCCCGCGGCGGCCGCCTCTACGTCTTCGCCGACGCCGCCACCGCCCCGGCCGCCGGCGACGGCTACGAAGTCGTCACCCTCCCGGACACCGACCCGGTGACGGCCCCCATCGTCTATACGCTGCCCCTGCAGCTCCTCGCCTACCACGTTGCCGTCCTAAAGGGCACCGACGTGGACCAGCCGCGGAATCTCGCGAAATCGGTGACCGTGGAGTAGGTTGCGGACCGGTGCCGCCAAGACGTGGTTTGGCCAAACAAAGTCTGAGACTGTTCGAATAGGTTTAGAACTTTTCCACCACCTGTGCGAACAGCTTTGAAACAAAGTCGCCCGGCAACATGCGCGGCGTTCCCTAAGCCGCACTACCGGGGTTGTTTGCCCCGCCCGCCTCACGTTCGTTCCCGGCTAAGCGCTCGCACTCGATGCAATGCTGCTGAGCGCGGTCCTGGTGCACATGACGTCGTGTCAGCATCGCCGTCCGTTGACTGCAGTTGAACGGGTGAGTAGCAGAAGCGACTTGCTATGATTTAGTCGTGCAATGGACACGCTGACGCTATCCACCTCGGCTAAAGCAGAGGCCAAGACCGAGATCGAAATGGCATGTCGTTGTGGACGTTCGCTATGCCCCCACTTGGCCCACGACGTCTGCTAGCGACCCAAAGCTCTCATTCAGCTGGCAAATGTGGCACTGTAAGCCCCCGTTGCTGAGTTACACTTGCACTTGACCTGCTTTCGTACTTACCCATCAACCAGCCCGTTGCCGGACTAACTGCAAAGCTCGATACCGGGCCCGGGGCTGGCGGCTCCCCAGGCGGGAAACCCTCCCGCTAGAAAGTGGGGCTTTGCTAAGCCACAGCTAGCCCTACGATGCACTGCCCATTCCTCACAGCTCTACATAGTCCGCCCCGAATGCCGACAACCTGCCGCAGAGCCTCTCCTTCTGGCTGTTCGGCACCGCGATCATGAGCAGCTGTTCCGGCCGAGATACCCCCACGTACAGCTTGCGTACCTCTTCCGCCGTGTTCTCCGATGACCCCTTTTCGAGGAAATCGAGCGCCTTCTTCGCCCAACTGGTTCCGATCACGAGGCACGCCGCAGGAAACTCCTCCCCTTTGACCGAATGGATACTCCGGGCAGTCAATGCCGTCGACTCAGGCGTGCAAAGGCAGGCCTCTAGCTCGGAAATCTTTGCCAGATGTTGAGCCGGGGTCTTGTTGTCCGGCAAGACCGACGCAAGGGCACTGCGGGCTCGTTCGAGCCAAGTGCTCACGGTTTCCCCGGAGCCGGGGTCGAACCGCAGGTCCTGGATCAACGGCAACATGTCGGCGCGCCAACACTCGGGTGTGATGGCTTTGTCCGTCAGGTAATGGCGATAGGTCTGCCCGTCCTCCAGCCAGGGTCCAATGAGCGCTTCATGGAACGCCTCGAAAGCCTTCCTCCGCTCATGGCCGTCAACCGCCCCGTGGAAGCGGCTAACAGCAGAGGCAACCTTCACGACCAGATATCCCCGCTTCTTCGGCGTGGGGGCGCCGACAGCCCGCGAGGCAGCATTCCACCCAGTTGCGAGGACAGGACACCGAGCGGGATCAAGGCCGTGTCCTTCAATGAGTTTGCGGAACAGTCGGCCAATGTCCCGAGGCACGCTCCTACCGGAATAGCCCAGAATGTAGACAGGCGACCTTAACTCTCGGTGCTTTCCAAGAGGTTTATCCGGGGCAGTCTCGCCGGGGCGGAATGCCGCGACGGCGCAGCAAATAGCCCGGCTAGAGCGGAAATTGCCCGTCATCGGCAGCCGCGCGGTCCCAGGAAACTCTTTGGCGAAGGCTCTCAACTCTCTACCAACGCCGCCGCGGAAGCCGTAGATGGCCTGGTCGGGGTCGCAGATGACAGTGGTACGGATCCCGGAGCGGCGCAACCACCTGACGATCTCTAGGTCCTCAGGATTGCAGTCCTGGGCCTCATCGACGATGATCTCGCCGAACCGGGCGGCGAGCGCGGCGCCAAGTCGCGGCGCCATTTCCCGTTCGTTAATCAAGGCCACCGCGAGGCGGCGAACCGCAGCGAAATCCAGCTTGCCAGCGTCGAAGAGCCGCCGCCACTTGTTCTTCGCCTGCGTCCTGACCGCGGGCGCGACTTTGTCGACCTCGACTTTCTCCTGTTTCGCGATGTGCGGAATAACATTGCCACTAACCGGACAAAAGCACTTCAGAGGGTACTTGCGGCCCCATCCGACAGTTAGTTTGCCCAAATCCGGGATCAGTCGCGGCGCTTCCGCGCAGTCCGGCACCCCGAAGGGTGCGATCAAGAACTGCCACACGAACCCGTCGAACGTCCCGACGAAGTGCGGAAAAGCCGGGGTCGGCAGCACGCGCGCGCGTTGAAGGCGGCTCTCCAGTTCCGAGACGGCGGCATTGGTGAAGGAAAGGAAAGCGATCGCTCCGCCGGCGCCCCGGTCACGCAGGAGCCCGCGCGCCCGCTCCACCATCACCCGCGTCTTGCCGGCCCCCGGGCAGGCTTCGACGAAGCAGGAGCCCTCGTGTTCGATGACAGCCCGCTGCTCTGGCGTCGGGACAGCATTGTCCACTTGGCTCATCTGACGACAGCCTTGATCGCGTCGCGCAGGTAAGGGGGCACCTTAAACGGCTCGTCATTCTCGATTACTTCAGCGAGAATCTGGGCGAAATCCCCTTTGCGGGTATTGGTGAATAAGCCCTTCACGGCCGCTGCTTGGTCGGCACCGCCATTGGCTACGGCGGCATCCCAATTGTGCTCTGACTCGCGATGAAGGCATAGGTAAACCGCCTTGAGCAGGTCTTGGTTCCCCGCCTGCACCAGTGCCGGCTCTAGAGACACCTCGTTGACAAAGACCTCAAGCCTATCGGCGGCGTCCAAGTTCTTTGCCAGTTGCTCGAGATTGCGTTTCCGCTTCTGGCCGGGTGGTTGCTTGTCATCGCCGCCTGTCTTGTCCCCGTCCGTCACCACCACGACCCGCTCCGCAATGCGCACCCCCTCGGGTGCCGCCAGAAGCAGCTTGACGTAGGGTTCGAAGTCCACGCCGTCAATCGGTACGAAGACGGCGGTGCGGAACGTCCGGTAGGCATCGCGGTTGTCCTTGAGCACAATTTTTCGGGCGATCACCGGCAACAGCAGCGCCTTGTCAGCCCCGCCCGATATTGTCCGGATAGTAACGGACTAATTTGTCCGCCCACCCAAGCTGGGTACCTTCTGAGCAGAAGCTGTTGGTCGACAGTGAGCTCAGGAGGTCACCCATGCTCAGGCGGGAGGACGCGTTCATGATACTGCGTAAACGCCAACAGGGCTTATACATCAAAGACATCGCGGCGCAGATGGGCTGCTCTGAGCGCACGGTGCGGCGCATCCTGCGCCGCGGCGGCCCGGCGCCCGGTCGTCGCCCCGGCGCCCGTGGCAGCAAGCTCGATCCGTTCAAGGCCCATGTCGATCGGCTACTTGCCGAGGGTGTGTGGAACGGCGAGGTCATCCTGCGCGAGATTCGCGATCTCGGCTATCGCGGCGGTCGCACGATCCTGCAGGACTACATCCGCCCCAAGCGCAGCCTCCAGCCCTCGCGGGCGACGGTGCGCTTTGAGACTCGGCCCGGGCGTCAGCTCCAGCATGATTGGGGCGAGATTGACACCGTCATCGCCGGTGAGCGCGTGCGGGTGCACTTCGCGGTGAACACCCTCGGCTACTCGCGTCGCTTCCACGTGATGGCGGCACGCTGCGAGGATGCCGAACACACCTACGAGTCGTTGGTGCGGGCGTTCGAGCACTTCGGCGGCGTCGCCGCCGAGGTGCTGGTGGACAACCAGAAGGCGGCGGTGCTCGAGCACAGCCGCGGCGAGGT
>NZ_JBNAZM010000029.1:0-57606 GCF_051195215.1 Arhodomonas sp. AD133
AGCTCCTCGATGCGCCGCTCACGGGCGTCCTTCGGTTTCCGGCCCCCTTGGCCCGGTTCCAATCCTGTCGTGCCGGCCTCGGCCAGGGTCTTGCGCCAGTTTGCCAGTTGGCCAGTTGGCCAGTTGCGAGGCATACAGGCCATTGCGCCGCAGCCAAGGACCCTTCTCGCCGCGCCCAAGGCCGTCGAACTCCGCGATCAGGCGCTGCTTGTCCGCCCCGGAGAATCTCCGACGCGTGCGTCGCTCCAGGCTCGGATCGGTCGGCACTTCGTTACTCTCGTCCATCATCGGCTGCTCCTCTACAGTGCCCTACGTTATACACGTTTCTCGCAGGTTACTGTCGGCAAGCAGGTTGACACGTAGGGAGATCGCCGCGTCGCGCCGCGGCGGCAGTAGTCTCGGTCTGGACCTCGGGCTCGTCTACGACGCCGGCGCACTCGTGCCCGATGGCACGGACCCGCCAGCGCCGGTGGACCCGGCCAACGACTACGTGCTTACAGCGCGGCCGGGCCGCCGCGCGCCCCATCTGACGATCCGTGGCGACAACGGCGAGACCGCGACGCTCGTTCGAATATTCATACCTCAATCCGAATCGGATCATTCGTCAGAGCGAAATGTCATATGACGTTCAGCCGTTTCGGTGGAAGGTTGGCGTGGCCCTCGACTTCGAATTCAGAATTGTGCAAAAGTTAGTGGAACTAATAGGGAGGGTCGCGCTCGCGAACGGCCGTAGCGGTAGTACTCCGCCGGGAATACTTGAGCTACCCAACCACCTTACACGTGACGTGTGTGCGAGGTGGGTGTTAGTTAGGTCTTGATAGTCAGGAGAGACGTATTTTTCGGACGACGTCCGCGTCTAAACACGGATATCGTCCGCATAATACCTTTTAGCACGAAGAACATTGGGAGCAGTCGCGTGAAATTGGAAAAGGCATTCGCAGAAGATATCGAGTTATGCATTACTGCCCAAGAGGCAGATCGGCATTTTGAAAAAGGAAGTATAAAATCAAAGTTTAACTTTCAGTGCCCCGGTGACAAATGCGACGCCCCTGTCACTTGCGCTAATCTGGATCGTCCAAAAAATAAAAGGAAGAGAGACCCTTATTACAAAGTTGTAGGTGAGCATGGTCCTCGTTGTGATCTGGCTAGAGACATCAAATATCAAAAAAATGGCTCAAGAACGAGTTCGGATATCTATAGCGACAGTGATGAGTATTTGGATGATGCCTTTCGCCTAAATCTGCAGCCTCCAAGCACAAGGCGGCCAGAAGGTTCTGGCGCCGCCATTGGAAAAGATGGTGTAAAAGGTAGGGCAAGGCAGAAAAGTGGTACTGAGTCGGGAAGGCGTAAAACTCAACCCACAAAAACACTATCATCATTAATTGATTCTTACTTAAACAAAGAGTCAATAATTGTGCAGCTACCGCAAACGGGTGTGATCGATATAAATGATTTATTTTATGAAGTTAACGGGCAAGATGTGGGTGAGCTAGAAGATGATTTCCGAGTTTATTGGGGAAAGGCTTGGTTCAACAAAAAAGAGAATGGCTACTCTATTGTATTTGAGCAAAACCTAACGCTAGGTGAAACTACCAGGCGGCCAACAACCTATATGCCAATAGATGCGTTAGGATCATCTGGTTTTGGACGTTTCAACTTGAGCGCTTTGGAAAAAATAGCTGATAACAAACCCAAGATGGTTTTTTTGCTTTCTGAGACAGGGCCACGCGTTAAAAATGGGTACATCAATATTTGGTGTGAGGGGCCTGAGTATCTTGATTATCGGCTAATAGATAAGTAACGGATTTATAACAAAACCTATATAGACTCCTCCCGCAAGTAGGCAGAGACGGGTGTGCTGATCGATGGCAATAGAGTATCGGTTGCGGTCGTATATCCGGCCTGTTGGTGGAGCTCTGCTCTCCTGGCCTTCATGGAATCCGCGCACCGGGGCCAATCGCTGCCAACGGCTTCAAGGAGGCGGCTTTGTTACCGGCGTTGCCCGATGCGGGGGCGACCTCGTTTGCCATGATCGCCATCGTGCCTCTGCGCACTCCCGGGTGGAGGCGGGCGTTGCCATCAGGCGGCCAGCTGAGGTCGTTGGTAGCTGGCGTTGATGGGTCTATGCGATCGACAGGTAGAGTATGAAAAGGAATGTTGAACGAGCACTTTTGCGATCGATATTGAAGTATTCAGAACATAGGGGCAGTGGTTCGGCCGCTAGGCTTGCCAGAAATGTTGCAACAACGGCGATATTTGCCTTGCTTGCTATTACGTATCTGCTCGCCGTTCACTCTCAGATGCCGATGGGAGTTGCGCTTGAAAACTGAGTCTAAGGTGCGTCCATATACCGAAGGGTGCGTTTGGCGAAGAAAAACAGAAAAAACAGTTTTTAGATATGATTGAGTGCTACAGGAATGAGGTTTCTAAACGGGAGTTTCCGGCTTAACGCTGACAGTTAGGGAGTTGAAAGCTGCCGGTCAACGATCATCGGCACCTCGAGAGAAAATTCCCTCTTAAATAGGGGTATTGGATTTCGGTCATGGAATGTCCCAAATGCGGCCAAACAGCGGGTGCCGGCGACACGGTGTGTGGCCATTGTGGCATCGTGTTCCACAAGTATGAAATATACCTGGAAAGGCTGAAGGCGTTTGAAGTTGACGAGCTCGATGAGGATCAATCGTGCGGCACCTGGAAGGCGGCGCTGTTTCGTCCGGGGGATGATTTATTGCAGTACTGGTGGCCTCTGCTGGTTCTCTGGGGCGTATTCGTCGTTTACGCAATGAGTTGGATGGTGCTTGACCTGGATGAGCTCGCGCGCGCCGGTGGGTTGCTGTCAGGGGCCAACCTCCTTTTTCATGAAGCCGGTCATGTCATCTTCGGCGTGTTCGGTGATTTTATTGGGTCGCTTGGGGGCACGCTCGGCCAACTGTTGATGCCCATCATCGCGGGGGGCGCGCTCCTGTATCAACGCGGTGATACCTTCGGCGCCAGTCTCTGCCTCGGCTGGGTCGGGCAGAATTGCCTGGATATCGCGCCTTATATGGCCGACGCCCGTGCGGGTCAGTTGCTACTGCTTGGTGGCAACTATGGTCACTCTTCTCCCTACGGTTTTCATGACTGGGAGTATCTGCTGGGCGAGACCGGGTTGCTCGCCTGGGACCGCACTTTCGCGGCCATCACACTCAACGGTGGCCGCCTGATCATGGTTCTGGCAATGGTGTGGGGCGGATTGCTGCTGTGGCGGGCCTGGCAGATGCGGAGCGAGACTTGATCGAGGACAGATGGGGGCAGGCTCGTGAACGAGCGCTCCGTTTAACATCGCGTTATTCTGAAAGGGCAAGAAAATGAATGAAATTGTTCCAGTCCTGTTCGGTGTATTGATGTGCTCAGTGTTCTTTTGGTTTTATCTCTGTCATCGAATGTTCGGTATTCTTCGAACAAGGCATCCGGAGAAGTATGAGGCCATGGGGAAGCCAACCCTGATAATGAATAACTCCATATCAAACAACTTGTCCTTTATTAAATTCTTGTTTAAGAGGGAGTGGAGGGCGCTTGATGATGGGGCGTTAGAAAACTTGGGGAATGGGATGCTGGTTTTCGTTGTTTTTTATACAGTTCTTTTCGTCAGTCTGTTTTTGGGTGTGCTGCTAGGAGGCGCGTCATAACGCGGCGCTTCAGCCGATATCGTCGTCTTGCCGCAAGGGCGCACACGGCTATTGAGGTCTGGCAATACTTTGGAAAGGGCTAGTAAGTCGGCGTTTGTTGTCGGCTGCCGAGAGCAGCCGACCTACGGGTCTATGGTCGGGCCTTGTTGTCGACTGTCGGGAAAAGACGGCCTGCGGTGAGGGCGGTGCTTTTGTCATCGCGTACCGGCGCGTGTAGGTCGGGGACCGCCGTCGGCGGTGCCCGACATTGCCGGTAGGTGCCGCACTGGCTGGCGCTTCTCAGGGGGTGAGCAGCAGGAATTCCAGCAACGCTTTCTGGGCGTGCAGGCGGTTTTCGGCTTCGTCCCAGACGACGCTCTGGGGGCCTTCGAGGACGTCGGTGGTGACTTCCTCGCCGCGGTGGGCGGGTAGGCAGTGCATGAATATGGCGTCGTCGGCGGCGTGCTGCATGAGCTCGGCGTTGACCTGGTACGGCTGGAACGCGGCCATGCGTTCTTTTTCTTCGCTCTCGAACCCCATGCTTGCCCACACGTCGGTGACCACCACGTCGGCGCCGTCCACCGCGGCGGCCGGGTCGGTGGTGAACACGATGCGCTCGCCGTCGACGAGCTCGGGCTTGGGCGCGTACTCGCCCGGGCAGCCGATGCGCAGCTTGAAGTCGAGCAGGTGCGCGGCGCGGATGTAGGAGCGGCACATGTTGTTGCTGTCGCCGAGCCAGGCCACCGTGCGTCCGGCGATGTCGCCGCGGTGCTCGGTGAAGGTCTGCAGGTCCGCGAGGAGCTGGCAGGGGTGAGCGTCGTCGGTGAGGCCGTTGATCACCGGTACCCGGGAGTGGTTCGCGAAGCGCTCGACGACGTCGTGGCCGGCGGTGCGGACCATGATGACGTCGAGCATGCTGGAGATCACCCGGGCGGTGTCTTCCACCGGCTCGCCTCGGCCGAGCTGGGTGTCCCGCGGGGAGAGGAACAGCGAGCTGCCGCCGAGTTGTGCCATGCCGGCCTCGAACGACACACGGGTGCGGGTGGAGGATTTCTCGAAGATCATGCCCAGCACCTTGCCGTGCAGGGGTTCGTGATCCTCGCCGCGCTCGCGCAGATGCTTGAGCTCGGTGGCACGGCGAATGAGCGTCAGGATCTCCTCGGGCGTGCAGTCGTCCAGGGTCAGAAAATGCCGCGGCTGCATGCTGGTTGTTCCTCTTTGGCCGGCGTTCGCCACCGGCGGTGGCCCAAAATAAAAAAGGCAGCCACTGACGGCTGCCTTTGCCGATTATAGGGAGCCGCCGCGAGGGCGGCAACCGCCTGATCGGTGGGCGTTAGCCCTGGAAGTTGTTGTTCACGAACTCCCAGTTGATCAGGTTCCACCAGGCCTCGAGGTACTTGGGCCGGGCGTTGCGGTAGTCGATGTAGTAGGCGTGCTCCCAGATGTCGCAGGTCAGCAGCGGGGTCACGCTCTCATCGGTGAGGGGGGTATCCGCGTCGTCGGTCTCGCGGATCTCCACCTTGCCGTCGGCGGTCTTCACCAGCCAGCCCCAGCCGGAGCCGAAGTTCGCGGCGGTCTTGTCGTTGAACTCCTTCTTGAAGTTCTCGAATGAGCCGAACGCGGCGTTGATCGCCTCGGCGATGGGGCCGGTGGGCTCGCCGCCGCCGTTGGGGCTCATGCTGTTCCAGTAGAAGGTGTGGTTCCAGATCTGCGCGGCCTGGTTGAACAGCCCCCCGGAGGCCTTCTTGACGATCTCCTCGAGCGGCATCTGCTCGAACTCGGTGCCCTCGATGAGAGCGTTGGTCTTGTCGACGTAGGCCTTGTGGTGCTTGCCGTAGTGGTACTCCAGGGTCTCCTGGGAGATGTACGGCTCCAGGGCGTTCATCGCGTAGGGCAGTTCGGGCAGTTCAATCTTCATCTCGCAACTCCTGTGCGTTATGGCTGAGAACGACTCCCGGTGCGGCCGTAGCGTGGCACGGAAGTCGGTCGGTGATTCTTGCGGATACGACCCGGCAACAGGACGCGCTGGCGAGCAGCGCCCGGGCAGTCTAGTCAGCCGGACGAAGCCAAGGCAACCGCAACACTGTTGCGGTGGGGATGATGGCAGGGGAGTTCAAGCCCGCCCCGGCATGGGCCGGGACGGGCGGAGCGGGTCAGTGATGGGTGAGTTGGTCCCGCAGGTTGGCGAACGGGTGATGGGTGGCCGCGTCATTGTCCTTGTAGTCCGGCGGTACTTGCTCCCGCCCGTCGGCACGCTGACGCTCGGTTGGGGCAGCGTTGTACTCGTGCGCCTCGTCCCAGGCGTCGACGACGATGCTCTCGAACCAGCTGCCGCGCACGTCATGATCCTGCAGCTTGCGGGGATCCCAACTCTTGATCGCCATGCTGTATCTCCTTCCTACTCCGGTGATAGCCAGCGGGACATTCTTCTCGCCGCGACGCACGCACAAGCACCGGGCCGCGGTGGAGGCCATCGCGGTGTCCGGACTGCTCGGCTGACTTCGGGCCCATCGTTGGACCCGCGTGCGCCCGGCGCGCTTGCCGCGGTTTTTAGAATGTCCATCTTCCACCCTAGACAAATGAACAGTCGGTGCCACCGTTTTCCGATGAGCGTTGTGCAGTATCATGCGTTACGTCACAAATGCGGAGACAGTCGATGACGCAAGCCTCGGTGGTGGATCTGCACTGCCACAGCACGGCCTCGGACGGTGCCCTCGCACCGGCGGCGGTGGTCGAGCGGGCCGCCGGCAACGGCGTGCGCGTGCTGGCGCTCACCGACCACGATACCGTCGCCGGGCTGGCGAGCGCGCGCGCGGCGGCACGAGCCCATGGCATCGTCCTCGTCGACGGGCTGGAGCTGTCCGTGCGCTGGGGCGGGCACACCCTGCACATCGTGGGGCTGCGCGTGGACCCCGAGGCCGACGTGCTGCGCGAGGTGCTGGCGCGTCAGCTCGCCGCGCGGGAGGATCGCGCGGAGCGCATCGCGGCGAAGCTGCGGCGCGCGGGTGTGGAGGCACCGCTGGAAGGGGCGCGCCGTGAGGCCGGGGAGGGCGCCATCGGCCGCGTGCATTTCGCCCGCCACCTGGTTGCCTGTGGCGTGGTGGACTCGCTACAGGCGGCCTTCCGCCGTTACCTGCGCCGTGGTCAGCGCGCCCACGTGGCGTGCCGTTGGGTATCCCTGGAGGAGGGCGTGGCCGCGATCCGTGCGGCCGGCGGTCAGGCGGTGCTCGCCCACCCGACCAAGTACGGTTTTACGCGCACGCTCCTGCGCCGTGCGTGCGAGGCGTTCCATGGCGCCGGCGGCGAGGCGATCGAGGTCATCACCGGCGGTGGCGGCCCCGGCGACGTGGACGCGGCACGGACCCGTGCCGAGCAGTACGGGCTGCTCGCCTCGGTGGGCTCGGATTTTCACGACCCCGAGCGGCGCTGGAACGATCTCGGGCGCCTGCGCCCGCTGCCATCGTCGCTCACCCCGGTCTGGCAGTCCTGGCCGGCGGGTTGTCACCCGGAGGTGGTGAGCTGATCGGAGTCCTCGGCGGAGAGCTCCGGCAGCGCCTCTTCCAGGTCCACCTGCGGCAGGGAGGATTCGGGCACTTGCGCGTCCGTCTGCTCGCGCCGGTGGCTCTGGCCGACGAAGCGTCCTCCCGACTCGATCACGAACTCGTCGGTGACCACCTCGCCTTCGACGACGCCGTCGCTGACGATCTCCAGCGCCTTGCAGTGCACCTGCCCGCGCAGTAGCCCGCTCACGAGCAGGCGCTCGGCGTGGATTTCCCCCTCGAAGCGGCCGCTTCGCCCCAGGGAGACGTCGCCCTGGCAGTCGATGCGGCCGTCCACGTAGCCGTCGATGTGGAGTTTGCCGGCGAGGGTCAGTTCTCCGTGGATGCGGCTGCCGTCTGCGACGATTGTAGTCCCGCCACGCGGTGTATCTGCCGCCTCACGGTGCTTGCCAAAGACTCCCATTGGATGTCGTCCTCCCTGGTGAAAAGGCTGTCGTAACGTTCGAGGCTCCACTCGAGAAACGGGGTGGGATCGAGCTTGCGGTAGATGTGGCGCACCTCGTAGTGCAGGTGCGGGCCGCTGGAAAGCCCCGTGGAGCCCACGCGGCCGACGACATCGCCGGCGGCGACGAACTCGCCCGGTTGCACGGCGATCTCGCTCATGTGGCCGAAGTAGGTGCGGAAGCCGAAGTCGTGGCGCAGGATGACGAGCTTGCCCAGGCCGCTGCTCGAGTGGAAGGCGGCGTATTCCACCACCCCGTCGGCGGTGGCGCGCACCGGTGCACCGCGCTCGCCGCGGAGGTCCACGCCGTTGTGGTGGGAGCGGGTGCCCTTGATGGGGTGGGTGCGCCAGCCGAAATCGCTGGTGACCTCGTGGCCGTTCACGGGCCAGCCGCTTGGCACGCGCTGAAGCATGAGGAGCTTCTCGCCGGCGGTCTGCCGCGCGATGTTCATCCGCTGGTGGAGGTCGTTGATCTGCGCGGTGGCCTCGCGGACCCCGATCATGACCTCCAGCTCGCCGAGCTCGTCACCCAGGTGCTCGACCTTTTCGCTGGTGCGCGAAAGCTCCTGATTCTTGGCCTCGATGGCTGCCTGGAGTCTGGCGCGTTCGTCGACGAGGGCGCGGTGATCGGCGGCGAGCGCCTCGCGTCGCGTCTCCAGGGCGCTGATCTGGTGGTCGAGCCAGGCGATCACGCCGGCGCCGCCGGCAACGATGAGCAGCAGCGTTATCAGACCGGCGGCGCCAATGCGGCGGGCGATCCGGCCGACCGAATAGTGGCGGCTGCCGCGGTAGTCCGTAACAGTGATGAGAAAGCGTTCGCGCATGCGCCCATTCCGGCCCGGCGCATGCTGCCGTAGCCGGCCCCCTCGTGGACAGACGCATCGGACCCTAACACCCTGCGGTGGCGGCCGGAAGCGTACGGGTCACAAAGCGGCGTCCCGCCCGCGGTACGCGGGCGCGGAGCCGGAGGGGATCAACCGGAGCCGGCCAGGGCCTCGCGCTCCGCTTCCAGGGTCTCCCAGCGTTCGTACGCCGCGGTCAGCGCCTGCTCGCGCTCGGCCAGCTCCGCCTGGAGCGTGGCGATGCGATCGCCCTGGTCGCCGTCGGCATAGAGCGCCGGGTCCGCGAGTGCCGCCTGGGTCGCCTCCAGCTCGGCCTCCAGTGTCTCGATGCGTTGGGGCAGGGCATCCAGCTCGCGCTGGTCCTTGTAGCTGAGCTTGCGTTGACGGCGTTCGCGCGCCGGTTCCTGCTCGTTGCCGGCGGGCGCCTTGCCGCCCGGCTTGTCCTGCGGCGGGGCGGCGTTGCGGCGGGCCGTGCTCGCCTCCCAGTCGCTGTAGCCGCCGACGTGCTCGCTGATGCGCCCGTCGCCCTCGAACACCAGCAGGCTGGTGACCGTGTTGTCGAGAAACCGGCGGTCATGGCTGACGAGCAGCACCGTTCCCTGGAACTCGGCGATGCGCTCTTCCAGCAGCTCCAGGGTCTCGATGTCCAGGTCGTTGGTGGGTTCGTCCATGACCAGGACGTTGGCGGGCTCGGCGAACAGCCGCGCCAGCATGACCCGGCTGCGCTCGCCGCCGGAGAGGGCTTTCACCGGGGTGCGGGCGCGCTCGCCGGTGAACAGGAAGTCCGAGAGGTAGCTGATGACGTGGCGGCTGGCCCCGTTGATGGTAATGCTCTCGCGGCCGCCGGCGATGTTGTCGATGACCGTGGCGTCTTCGTCGAGGGTGGCGCGGTGCTGGTCGAAGTAGGCCACCTGCAACCGCGTGCCGTGGCGCACATGGCCGGTATCCGGCGGCAGCTTGCCGAGAAGCAGACGCAGCAATGTGGTCTTGCCGATGCCGTTGGGGCCGACGAGGCCGACGCGGTCACCGCGCAGCAGCGTGGTGGAGAAATCCCGGACCACGGGGGTGTCCCCGTGGGCGAAGCTCACGCGCTCGGCTTCCGCCACCAGCTTGCCGGATCGCTCCGCCTCCTGGATGACGACCTTCGCCTTGCCGCCGCGCTCGCGGCGCTCGGCGCGTTCACGGCGCATCGCCTGGAGGGCGCGGACACGGCCCTGGTTGCGGGTGCGCCGGGCCTTGATGCCCTGGCGGATCCAGCGCTCCTCCTGCGCGAGCTTGCGGTCGAACTCGGCGTTGGCCTTGTCTTCCGCGGCGAGGGCTTCGGCCTTGCGCCGTTCGTACTCGGCGTAGTCGCCCGGCCAGCTCGTGAGCCATCCGCGGTCGAGCTCCACGATGCGCGTGGCCACCCGCTCCAGGAAGCGGCGGTCGTGGCTCACCAGGACCTGGGCGCAGTCGAGGCCGGTGAGAAACTCTTCGAGCCAGTCGATGGTCTCCAGATCCAGGTGGTTGGTGGGCTCGTCGAGGAGCAGAACGTCCGGGGCGGAGACCAGGGCCCGGGCCAGCAGCGTGCGGCGGCGCACACCGCCGGAGAGCGCGTCGAAATCCGCGTCCGCCGGCAGCGCCAGGCGCTCGATGACCGTCTCGACGCGATAGGTGGTCTGCCAGGCGCCGTGGGCTTCGAGCTCGTCGTGCAGGCGCTCCAGCCGGGCGCCGGCGGCCTCGTCGCCGGCCGCCATGGCCGCGGCGGCCTCGTGGTGTCGGCGCATGAGCACGGCGATCTCGCCGAGCCCGCCGGCGACCACATCGAAGACGGCGCCGTGGATGCCCGCCGGCACTTCCTGGCCGAGGGCGGCGACGCGCAGGCCGCGGCGGGTCTCCACATCGCCGTGGTCCGGTTGGATCTCACCGGCGAGCAGCCGTAGGAGGGTGCTCTTGCCGGTGCCGTTGCGGCCGATGAGCGCGACCCGCTCGCCGGCTTCCAGCGTGAAGCGGGCGCTGTCGAGCAGGGTGCGTGGGCCGAGTGTGAGCGTGGCATCGCGCAGATTGACTAGCATGGCGGTATTGTAACGCGCCGTGGCCGGCGGCGGTCACGCACGCTGTAGCGCTTTCCCGCCGGCCACGAGCGCGGGCATACTGCCGGGTCGCGTCGACAGAGACAGGCTATGGACCAGGACATCGCGCAGCATCCATTCACTCTGCTGGGGCCGAGCGTCGTGCTCGATGCGCTCGAAGCGGTGGGCTTCGAAGTGGACGGCCGGTTGCTGCCGCTCAACAGTTACGAGAACCGGGTCTACCAGGTGGGCGTGGAGGACTCGCGGCCGGTGGTGGCGAAGTTCTACCGCCCGGAGCGCTGGAGCGACGAGGCCATCATCGAGGAGCACGAGTTCTCGGTGGAGCTCGAGGCCCGTGAGATTCCGGTGGTCGCGCCCCTGGCGATGGACGGTCGCATGCTGCACGAGCACGCGGGCTTTCGTTTCGCCGTCTATCCGAGCCGCGGCGGTCGCGCACCGGAGCTCGATCAGCCGGAGGTGCGCGAGTGGCTCGGGCGTTTCATCGGGCGCATCCATGCCCTGGGCGAGGCCTGGCCGTTCCGCCACCGGCCGCCACTGGATCGCGGCATGGCCACCCGGGCGCGCAACGATCTGATCGAGGGCGACTGGATCCCCGAGTACCTGCGGGAGGCTTATGAGAGCGTCTCCGCGGAGGTCCTGGAAGGGATCGACGCGGCTTTCGAGCGGGTCGGCGACGTGAACCGAATCTCCCTGCACGGCGATTGCCACCCGGGCAACGTGCTGTGGACCGACGACGGGCCGCATTTCGTGGACCTGGACGATTGCTGCACCGGCGTTGCCGTGCAGGATCTGTGGATGCTCCTCTCCGGCCCGCGCGAGGAGATGAGCCTGCAGCTCTCCGACGTGCTGGCCGGCTACGAGGATTTCCACGATTTCGACCGCCGCGAGTTGCATCTCATCGAGGCGCTGCGAAGCCTGCGGATCATGCACTACGCGGGCTGGCTCGCCCGCCGGTGGGATGATCCCGCTTTCCCGCACTCGTTTCCCTGGTTCGGCAGCGACCGCTACTGGGAGGAGCACCTGCTGTCGCTGCGTGAACAGCTCGCGGGGATGCAGGAGCCGCCGTTGGTGGTATGAGCGAACGCCGCGACCTCGCCGGCTCGTTGACCGTGGAGGGCGTGGAGATCCCGGTGCGCTATCGCGTGCAGCGGCGCCGATCCATCGCCCTGCACCTGTATCCGGGACCGTCCATCGAGGTGCGTCTGCCACGCGGGTGTCCGAATGGTGTGGTGCGGCGTTTTCTCGACAGCCGCGTCGACTGGGTGGCGAAAAGGCTCGAAACCCTGCCGCCGCTCCGGCGTCTGGAGGCCGGGGCGCCCCAGGCGCTGCTGGGCAGTGAGTATCCCCTGCGGCCGGTGCGGGCGGCCCGTTACGATGCCGTCATCCGCAATGGCGCGCTGTGGCTCTTCGTGCCGGCGCTCGACGAGCGACGTCTCGAGCGCGGGCTCCAGCGTTTCTATCGCCAGCAGGCGGAACGGGTCTTCGCCGAGCGACTCGCTCTGTGGTGCGACCGGCTCGCCGGCTGGGGCATCGGCCGCCCTGCGCTACGGTTGCGGCGGATGCGCCGGCGGTGGGGAAGCTGCTCCACCCGCGGCGAGGTGACGCTCAACGTCCACCTCATCCAGCATTCGATCGAGCTCATCGATCTGGTGGTCGTCCACGAGCTCTGCCACCTGCTCGAATTCAACCACTCGCCGCGTTTCTACGCGCTCATGGATGCGGCACTGCCGGACTGGCGGAAAAGAGACGCGGTGTTGAACCGCAAGCGGGCAGGGTGAAAATCAGGTAGGTCGAGTGCATTCGGCAGCCGCCATCTCTTCGGCCGCCCAGTCGGCCAGCGCTCCGCGCTCGCCGACCTACCGCGGACGCGGCCAGCTGGAAGTCGCGTAGGTCGGCTGCACTCGGCAGCCGACGTCCCGACGCCCGGCCCGTCGGCCAGCGCTCCGCGCTCGCCGACCTACCGCGGACGCCGCTAGCTGGAAGTCGCGTAGGTCGGCTGCACTCGGCAGCCGACGTCTCGATGCCCGGCCCGTCGGCCAGCGCTCCGCGCTCGCCGCCCTACGGCGACGCCGCGAGCTGGAAGTCGCGTAAGTCGGCTGCACTCGGCAGCCGACATCCCGACGCCCGGCCCGTCGGCCAGCGCTCCGCGCTCGCCGACCTACCGCGGACGCCGCTAGCTGGAAGTCGCGTAGGTCGGCTGCACTCGGCAGCCGACATCCCGACGCCCGGCCCGTCGGCCAGCGCTTTGCGCTCGCCGCCCTACGGCGACGTCGCGAGCTGGAAGTCGCGTAAGTCGGCTGCACTCGGCAGCCGACATCCCGACGCCCGGCCCGTCGGCCAGCGCTCCGCGCTCGCCGACCTACCGCGGACGCCGCTAGCTGGAAGTCGCGTAGGTCGGCTGCTCTTGGCAGCCGACATCCCGACCGGCGCCGTGCCGCTTTCCGGTCTATCCGGCCTTGCGTGTGGCCTTCTTGCGCTCGTGCTCCTTGAGGAGCTTCTTGCGCAGGCGGATCGCCGCGGGGGTGACCTCGACGAGCTCGTCGTCGTCGATGAACTCCAGTGCCTGCTCCAGGGTGTAGCGGATCGGGGGGGTGAGAATGATGTTCTCGTCCGATCCCGCGGCGCGTACGTTGGTGAGCTGCTTGGCCTTCATCGGGTTGACGACCAGGTCGTTGTCCCGGTTGTGGATGCCGACGACCATGCCCTCGTAGACCTCGTCACCCGGGTCCACGAGCATCTGCCCGCGGTCCTGGAGGTTGAACAGCGCATAGGCGAGGGCCTTGCCGGGGGCGTTGGCGATCATGGCGCCGTTGATACGCTGGCCGTATTCCCCTGCCTTGACCGGACCGTAGTGGTCGAAGACGTGGTACATGAGCCCGGTGCCGGAGGTGGCGGTGAGGAACTCCGTGCGGAAGCCGATCAGCCCACGTGCGGGGATGATGTAGTCCATGCGCACGCGGCCCTTGCCGTCGGGCATCATGTTGGTGAGCTCGCCGCCGCGCTCACCGAGCTTCTGCATCACCGCGCCCTGGTAATCCTCTTCCACGTCGACGGTGAGCTGCTCGTAGGGCTCCTGCTTCTGCCCGTCCACCTCGCGCACGATGACCTCGGGGCGGGAGACGCCGAGCTCGTAGCCCTCGCGGCGCATGTTCTCGATGAGCACGGCGAGATGCAGTTCGCCGCGCCCGGAGACCCGCAGGCGTTCGGGGTCGTCGGTCTCTTCCACGCGCAGGGCGACGTTGTGCTGGAGCTCCCGGTCGAGGCGTTCGCGGAGCTGGCGCGAGGTGACGTACTTGCCTTCGCGGCCGGCAAACGGCGAGGTGTTGACCTGGAAGGTCATGGACACGGTGGGCTCGTCGACGGTGAGCGCGGGCAGCGCCTCCACCGCCTTCGGGTCACAGAGGGTGTCGGAGATGTGGATGCCCTCGATGCCGGTGAAGGCGATGATGTCCCCGGCCTGGGCCTCCTCCACTTCGACGCGCTCCAGCCCCAGGAAGCCGAGCACCTGCAGCAGCCGCACGTTGCGGCGGTTGCCGTGGCGGTCGACGATGGTGAGCTGGCTGTTGGTCCGCACCCGCCCGCGCTTCACCCGGCCGATGCCGATGACGCCCACGTAGCTGTTGTAGTCCAGCGAGCTCACCTGCATCTGGAATGGGCCGTCGGGGTCCACTTCCGGGCTTTTCACGTGATCGCGGATGAGCTCGAACAGCGGCGTCATGTCGCCGTCGCGGTCATCGGCGTCGGCGCTCGCGTAGCCGTTGAGCGCGGAGGCGTAGACCACCGGGAAGTCCAGCTGCTCGTCGCTCGCGCCCAGGTTGTCGAACAGGTCGAAGGTCTGGTCGAGCACCCAGTCGGGGCGCGCGCCGGGGCGGTCGATCTTGTTGATCACCACGATGGGCTGGAAGCCCTGGGCGAGCGCCTTCTGGGTAACGAACCGGGTTTGCGGCATGGGGCCGTCGACGGCATCCACCAGCAGCAGCACCGAGTCCACCATGGAGAGCACGCGCTCGACCTCGCCGCCGAAGTCGGCGTGGCCGGGGGTGTCCACGATGTTGATGCGGTAGTCGCCCCACTGGATGGCGGTGTTCTTCGAGAGGATGGTAATCCCGCGCTCGCGTTCCAGGTCGTTGGAGTCCATGACCCGCTCCGGCGCGTCGCCACGAGTCTGTAGCGTCCCGGACTGTTGCAGGAGCTTGTCCACGAGGGTGGTCTTGCCGTGGTCTACGTGGGCGATGATGGCGATGTTGCGGAGCTTGTCGATCACGTCGGGCGGCGCCTCGATTCGGTGGCGAAATGGGCGCGTATGATCAGGTATTTAGTGGCTTCTGTCGAGGGGCTGTGTCGCCGGACCGACGGGCTGTGCCGGGCATGCGCCGGGATTCCGGGCCGGCGGCGGCATCGGGGTGGGGCGGTCCGTCGGCCGCCGCGGGATGCTGTGCCAGCCGCAGGGAGTTCAGGATCACGAGCACGCTCGATCCGGCCATCAGGGCAGCGGCGAGCACTGGTTGCAGCAGGCCCGCGGCGGCCAGTGCCAGAGCCACTGCATTGTAGCCGAATGCCCAGGCCAGGTTGCCGGCGATGATTCGGCGCACCCGGCGCGCCAGGCGGACGAGATCCGGCAGGCGGGCGAGGCCATCGGGGGGGAGGGTAATCTCTGCGGCCTCGCGGGCGAGATCCGTGGCGCTGCCCACGGCGATACCCACCTCCGCCGCCGCCAGTACCGGGGCGTCGTTGAGGCCGTCGCCGATGGCGGCCACTGGACGGCGGGTCTGGCGTTGCCGAGCCGCGAGGGCGGCGACCTTGGCTTCCGGGCTGCATGTGCTTTGCCAGCCGCTCGCGCCGAGTGCGTGGGCGACGGCGGCGACCGCGGATTCGCGGTCTCCGCTTACGAGCTCGGTATGGATGCCCTGGGCGTGCAGCGTCCGAACGGCCTCGCCGGCGTCGGGTCGCAGCGTGTCCTCGAAGGTCAGCCATCCCCGGACGTCGGCCCCCCAGGCGACATACGATACGGCCGCCGCGTCGCCGGCCATTGTCTCCGCGCGGGCGACCTGTTCGTCCGCGACGTGCCAGCCGAGGCTCGCGAGGTACGCACGGGTGCCGATGGCGATGCGACCGTCTTTCCCTCGCCCGCATACGCCGCGACCGGGCTCGGCCCGCACCTCCCTGACGGCGGGTGAGGTCGGCGTGGAGACGGCGGCACACAACGCCCGCGCGAGGGGGTGCTCGGAGCCATGCTGCAGGGCGGCGGCGTTGTCCAGGAGGGTCGTTTCGTCGCCACCCGCGAAGGTGCCGTAGCGGTGCAGGCGCGGCCGGCCTTCGGTGACGGTGCCGGTCTTGTCCAGCAGCAGTGTGCGTACCCCGGCCAGGGTTTCCAGGGCCGCGCCGCTTCGCACCAGGCACCCCTGGCGCAGAGCAACGCCGAGCCCCAGGGACGTGGCCAGCGGAGCGGCGAGCCCGAGGGCACACGGGCAGGCCACGACGAGGACGGCGAGAGCGCTCATCAGTGCCTGTTCCGGGGCGCCTTGCAGGGCCCACACCGAGGCGGTTGCCGCCGCCAGGGCGGCCACGACGTAGACGAACGCGGCGGCGGCGCGATCGGCGAGCCGCTGGATCGGGCTGCGCTCACGCAGGGAGGTGGCCACGTTGCGGCCGAGCTCGGCCCAGCGCGTCGCCGACCCGGCGGCGACGGTCTCGATGGTGAGCTCGCCGGTGGTGTTGATGCTGCCGGCGAGCACGGGCATGCCCGCGCGCCGGATAACCGGCCGCGGCTCCCCGCTCAGCAGGGATTCGTCCACGCCGGAGACGCCCGCCACCACGCGTCCGTCCACCGGTATGCGCTCGCCGGGGCGCACCTGCACGCGGTCGCCGCGGGCGAGGGCGGTCACCGCCACCTCGCGCGTGCCGTCGGCGTCGAGCAGTCGGGCACGCTGGCGCTCGGGGGCCAGCAAGGGCTCGAGATCGCGCATGGCCCGGGCGCGGCCGGCCGCTTCCAGGTAACGGCCCAGGGTGAAAAGCACCACCACCATGGTGGCGGTGTCGAAGTAGACATGATCGCCACCAGTGGCGGTCATCCAGACCGAATAGCCGTAGGCGGTGCCCGCGCCCAGACAGATGAGCGTGTCGATGGTTGCCTGGCCGTGGCTGGCGGCGTCGAGCGCATGGCGGAGAAACGGGCCACCCAGAATGATCAGCGCCGGGGTGGAAAGTGCCAGCAGCACGATGTGCATTGTCTGTCGTAGCGTTTCGTCGCCGGCACCGAGGCTGCCGGAATACAGCAGCAGACTGAAGAGCATGATGTTCATGGCGAGGAAAGCGCCGACGCCGAGCCGGATCAGCAGCCAGGCCGCGTCGGACTCCTCGTGAACGCCCTGACTGACCTGGAAGGCCAGGACGCAGCCGTAGCAGCAGAACGTTCGTGACTCGCCGTGCAGGCGCTGCCGCCTCGGGTGGGCGCCGAGGGGAAGGCGGCAGTGGGCGCACAGGGGTTCCGCGGCCATGCTCAATGGACACCACCCCCGGTGAGCGGCAGCAGACCGCGGGCGATGGTAATCGCCCCGAGCGCCAACAGGAATGTGCCAGCGGCCCGGACACCGCGGCGCCGCCATGCCGGGGCGAGCATACGGCCGATGCCGCCGGTGAGCAGCATGGCCGGGAAGGTGCCGAGTCCGAAACTAAGCATTGTCAGCGCTGCCGGCCCGACCGCGGCGGTGGCCGCGGCTTTGGCGAGGAAGGCGTAGACCAGCGGGCACGGCAGGAAACCGTTGGCGACCCCGAGCGCCAGCGGTGCGCCCGGTCCCGGTGCGGCGAGCAGCCGCCGCAGGCCGGCCACGAGCCCGGTGGCCCCCACGCCGAGGGTACTGGCGTGAAGGGGGCGGAAGTAGCCGAACAGTTGTGCGCCCATCACCAGCATGAGGCCGCCGGCGGCGATGGACAGGGCACGCTGGCCGACTACCAGCGGTTGCGCGGCACTGCCCTGGATGAGGGCCATGCCGAGTGTGCCGGCCAGGGCGCCGAGGAAGACGTAGGTCGTCACGCGCCCGCTGTTGTAGAGCAGGTGGCGGACGATGGTTCCCGCCTTCCCGCCGCGTGGCGCGCCGCCGAGGGCGCAGGCGATGCCACCGCACATGCCGATGCAGTGGAAGCTGCCGGCGAAACCGGCGACGGCGATCAGCAGATACTCCACGGTCTGGCATCCCGCGGTGGCTCAGTCCCTGAAGGCCAGCCACGCCACCCAGATCGCGAAGCCGACCGTGGCGATTATGAAGATGCCGAGGGCGATGCTTTCCATCGTGGTCATCGTGACGCTCCTCATTCCGGTCGGTCCCAATGGTCAGGACAGGTCCAGGGCCGGCAGTACCTGCCCGAACACGTTGAGCACGAGCTCGGCGCCGAGGAACGCCAGGTTGAGCACGACGAGCACCATCATCAATCGGATCACCAGCGCCATGATGCGGCCCTCCGCGACGGGCGTCAGTAGTCCAGACCGGGGCCGAGACCGCCCCAGTATTTCAGTGCGTAATAGACCCCCCAGACGATCAGCACCACATAGACGGCAAGCAGCCACCAGTTCACCCGACCGTGACGAGCCTTGATGGCGCCGCCGCCGTACTCTTCGATTGCGTCCTCGCGGCGTTTGCCGCGGGGGTTCCCCGGTGAGCGGGGTTCACTCGTCTGGGTCGTCTTGCCGTTGTCGGTGGTCATCGTTCACCTCCGCTCGGTAGGCCCGGTACTTGATGTCCTCGACGTCCTTGAACATGCCCGACAGCACTGCCCAGACGAACACGCTCACGGCGGCGAGACCCATGAACAGTGCGACGAGGAATTGGACCAGTGTCAGGTCGATCATCGGTCAGTCCTCCTGGCGGAGCGGCTGCGAGTCCGCGAAGTCCATGCCGTGACGCTGTGCCCAGGCTTCGCCCGCGTAGTGTGCGCCCGCCGCAGAGGCGGGCACGTCGTGCAGCGGTACCTGCAACGCGTACGCCCGATGGGTATCGGGGGCGTCGAGGCCAGGGTCATTGAGCGCGGCGCGGTCGATTTCCGAGATTGGCAGCGGCTCGCCGGTGACCGGGTCCTTGAACGCGGACAAAGCGAGCACGTAGTACGACAGCGCCCAGCGGTCCTCTTCGGAGAACGAGTCCCGGTAGGAAGGCATGGGGGTGCCCATCAGGCCGGTGCTCATGGTGCGGAAGATGTCATCGGGCTCGGGGCCTGATTTGAATTGACCCGTGGTGAGATCCGCCGGACGGATGGGAAAGCCGAAGTCGGTCTCGAGCTCGTTGGCCTTCGGGCCGTCGCCCTGGCCAGTATCGCCGTGGCACTCCCAGCACTTCGCCTCCTGCCAGACCGCCTCGCCGCGGGTGAGCAGTTCCGGGGTCGGCTGCGGCGGTTCGCCGATGTGAATGGGTGCGTCGGGTTCCTCTTCCTCGAACCAGGCGTAGGGGAAACCGGGCTGGCTGCGGTCGATGGCGAGCTCGAACTTGATGTACTGGATCACGGCCATGCGGTCCTTCAGGGGCAGGTTATGCCACGTGGGCATGGCGGTGCCGCGTACGCCGCGGGTGATGGTGCGCAGCAGATCGCCGTCGGTGGGTAGCGAGCCCGAGGGTGTCTTGGTGAACTTGAACAGCGCCAGGTGGAAGTTGCGCGGGCGGAAGCGGTACATGAATGTCGCCGCCGGTCCGTTACCGTCGCCCTCGACACCGTGGCAGCCGACGCAGCGGCGCTCGTAGACCTCGCGGCCATAGTCGATCCACTCCTGGGACCTGGGGAACAACGATCCGGAGGCCTCCATGAGCTGCGGCGCGAATTCGTCGCGCCATTTGCCGCGGTTCATGCCGAGCTTCTGCAGGTAGGCGACCAGCGCGCGCATTTCCCCGGTGTTCACCACCAGGCGTACGTCGTCGCCGGTGTACTCGTCGTTGGGCGTGAATATCACCGGGTAGCGTCCGCGCTCGGGGATGAACAGCAGGCCCTCGGCGTTGGGGGTCAGCAGCGCGTGGGCGGCTTCGTCGTCCGCCCGGTCGAAGGCGAAGAACGTTTCGGTGACCGGTGTGCGTTCGATGGTACGGTTGCCGGCGTCGTCCTCGACGATCGCGAAGCGCTGCTCGGGCGCCTCGAAGAGGTCGGCGTAGCGGGGCATGATGGAATCGGGCACCACCATGCGCGGGTTCCAGAAGTGCGCATAGTGCCATTCGTCGCTGTATTTCAGCCCCACCCGTGTGAGGTCCGGGCCGATGCGCCGGGTCGAGAACAGGTGCGGCAGGTCGTAGGCGTACTCCCCGGCCTGGCTCACCGGGCCCCAGCGGCGTGTCTCGCCGGTGGTCGGGCGCACGAACTGGGAATGGCAGTACCAGCATCCTTCGCGCAGGTAGATGTTTCGGCCCCGGGCTTCGACGTCACGGTAGTCGGTGGCGATGTATTCGGTCCACTTGAGCTCACCCAGGTCCGTGCGGATAACGCGGGTGACCTTGTCGGTACGCGACTGGGGCTCGGCCATGGGCAGCAGGCCCTGGGTGATGGCGGCGAGTCCCAGGAAGCCGACACCGGCGAGAAGCGAGACCATGCGGACGTTCATCATGGCGGTGACTCCTCAGGCGGTGGCGGACCGGGTCGCGGGCGCGGCATGGGCGGCGAGGGCGGTGCGCAGCAGGTTGTAGACCAGCAGGGTCATGCCGGTGTCCATGGCAATGCCGGAGAAGGTGCGCACCAGCCAGTAGGCGCGGATGGCGTTGATGGAGTCCAACCACTCGGTGCCCGCCATCCACATGAAGCCCTGCTGGAGTCCCTGCGCCGTGAGGGTCAGCCCCATTAGCGTGATGCCGAAGGTGATCAGCCAGAACGACCAGTTACCGAGCTTGAACGACCACAGCTCGGTGCCGTAGAGGCGCGGGAAGACGTAGATCAGCCCGGCGATCGCCCAGACCACGAAGGTGCCGAACACCGTCAGGTGAGAGTGGGAGATCACGAAATCGGTGAAATGCGTGGGCTGCTGTATCGAACGCAGTGCCTCGGTGGAGCCCTGGAAACAGCCCGCCAGGTACATCAGCGAGCCCATGATCAGGAATTTCGCCGGCAGGTTGTAGCCGAAATTCTGCCAGCGCCCGATCATGGTGCCGAAGAAGTTCTGCAGCACCGTCCACACCGGGATGATCAGCAGCATCGAGGTGATGATCGCCAGCGTCTCCGCCCAGTCGGCGATGGGGCTGTAGAGGTAGTGATGAATCCCCACGAACGGATAGAACAGCGCCAGCGACCAGAAGCCGATGAGTGAGAGCTTGTGGCTGTAGATGGGGTTCTGGACGCTCGCCGGCAGGAAATAGTAGATCAGCACGTAGCCGGCCGGCGTCAGCCACAAGCCCACCACGTAATGCAGGTACAGGCCGTGGAAAGCGGCGCTGTTGATGCCGTGGATGGTGTAGGGGATGACGAAGAAGCCGAGGATGAAGTTCAGTGTGGTCCACACGAAGGCGGCGAGCAGATACCACATGCTCACGTAGAGCTGGGGCTCCAGCCGTCGGGCGGCGGCGAGAATGAACTGCCCCGTGGTCACCGCGATGGTGATGAACACGACCACATCCACCAGTAGCGGGAACTCCGCGGCCTCCAGTCCCTGGTTCCAGCCGAGCGCCATGGAGACCATGCCCACGGCGATCGCCAGGTTGTAGAGCCAGGCCAGGGCGTGACCGGCGGCGGCACCCGGCACGCGCACGCCGCAGAGTCGCGGGACGATGTAATGGCACAGTCCCACGAACAACGTCGTGAAGGTGGCAAAGATCACGCCGTTGACGTGAATCGGCCGCAGCCGTCCGAAGGTGAGCTCGACGGCGGTGCCCAGGTAGTCGGGGTAGTTGAACAGGCTGGAGATGGTGACGCCGATGGACGGCGCGAGCATCATCCAGAACATGCCCCAGTAGAGCCAGGTCTTGACCAGCGCGTGATCGACCAGCGTATCGAGGTTTTCGGGGAACGACTCCGCACCGGCGGGTTCCCGCATCGTCGTGCTCGCCATCGTCGCGCCCCCTCCTGTTGCAGCCGCAGCGGCCGGTCATGTCGTCGTTGGCCGTGGCGCGCGTACCGCCCCGGCGACCGCGGCCCACGGCCGCGGCCCTGGCCTGTCGTGTCGGCGGGGCGGTTACGGTCGCTGGCAGGCGCCGGTTCCCGCCGGTGGCGTCAGTGCACGCCGGGGGCCAGCGGCGAACCGCGGCTGGACCAGTAGATGTACGCCTCCAGCGCCCGCATCGCCCTGCTGTCGTGGGGCACGGTGATGCCCTGGTTCGGGTTCTCGATGCACCAGTTGATCATGTCGCGCAGCGTGGCGAATTCCTGCATCTGTTCCTGGTATTTCGGGAACTCGTTGGGGTGTACGTCGACGTTGGAGGGGTGGCACATGGCGCACGCCATACCGGTCTCCGAGAGCGTGACGTCGAGCTCCTCCTGGGCGGCGGGATCGCCGTGGAAGAGCTTGTCGCCGAGTACCACGTACTCCATGAACACCTGCCGGAAGATCTTGAGCTCTTCGGCGGTATGGGGCTCGGTGTGGGCGGCCGCCCACTGGCTGCCGGGGCCGAGCAAGGCGAGGCCCGCCGCCGCGGTCAAGACCGCCAGCGTGAGGGTCACGATGCGCTTGCGGGTTTTCATGACGTCTCCTCCTCACGGCCTTGCGGCCGGCGTGCACCGGGGCGACGTTCACCGCCCCGGCGTATCCCGGTGGGCGCGCGCTACCGGTCGACTCGGTAGGGCCACATCCGATCGGCGATGCGCGAGTGCACCATCTGGGTGGCGTTGTCGCCGGTACCGGAGTCGTGCTTGGCGGTGGCGAACACCTGGTCCGGATCCCGTGGCCAGATCACGTAACGGTTGTCCACGCGTGCTTCGGCCGTGAAGGTCAGCTCATCCCAGCCCACGCCGTCGAAATGGTTGCCGGGGTCTACTCGTGTCATGGCCTGGGTGAGCTCCGGAACCCCCTCGGGGGCGTAGGGCCAGGGCCAGGCCGTGGCCAGCATGCCGATGGAGCGCATGTTGCCGATTTCGTTGTACAGCGGTTGATGGGTGTGGCCGTGAAGGTTGGTGACGTTCTCGAAGGGTGCGACGATCTCGTGGACCTCGCGCCAGTCCCGTACCCAGAAGTTCCACGGCGGGTAGTACTCGTACAGCGGGTTGTGGCTGACGAGCACGACGGGTTGATCCTTGGGCCAGTCGGCCAGCACGTCCTGGAGCCACTTCAGCTGCGACGGGCCCAGCCCGGCCCAGGGGCCGGCGACAGTGCCGTCGAGCACGGCCATGTGGCCCATGCGTTCCTCGGGGGTCATGTTGGTGGCCGACCAGTAGTCCGGCGCGCGGCTGACGGTGTCCAGACCGACGAAACGCACGCCCTTGTGGTCGAAGGTCCAGTTGGGCTCGCCGAAGAGCTCCATCCAGACCTCGCCCATGTCCAGGTACCAGTCGTGCTCGCCCGGAATCAGGTGCATGTCAACGTTGAGATCCTTGAGGATCTCGTTGCCCAGCCGTAGCTCCACCGGGTCGCCGAGCTGGGCGAGATCGCCGCCGAAGAACACGAAATCCGGTGCCGGGTCCATGGCGTTGACGTCTTCCACCGCCCGGATGGTTTTCTCGACGAAGCGCTCGTTCACCTCTTCGGGGTAGAGGTGGGTATCCGAAATCCAGGCGAAGCGGAATGTCTCGGCGTTGGCGGCCATCGCGACGTCGAGTACGTTGATCAGCGGCAGCCACCCCGCGCTTGCCCCTGCCACCACGGCGCCGGTGACCACCGACCGCTGCAGGAATGTGCGCCGCTTGATGCTGAACCCCGGCGCCGGGACGCGGCCGGGACCGCAGAGCTTGCGCTCCATCTCGCGCCGTACCTGCTCTAGCTTGTTCATGGCGTTGCCTCCTCCTCCCACCCAGCTCCTCGGTGTGGGCAGCTCGTGACGGCTACTGGGCGAGATCGACGTCGAGCGTGGCGGTCTGGCCCGCTTCCACCGTGATCGTTTGCTCTTTCGCGCCGGTGGTGCGCTGGTAGACGATCAGCGTGTATTCGCCGGGCGGGATGTCGGTGATTTCGAAGGCACCGTCATCCTGGGTCGTGTCGTAGTACGGGTTGGCGGCGACGTAGCCTGCAGCGTGCATGTGGCCGTGTTCGTCGCAGGTGATGCGCAGGATGCCGGGGCGCTCGAACTCACGCTCGATTTCCAGGCCCTGCTTCGGCAGCGCCAGGTTCACGGCGGTGCGGCGACCGTAGAAGATGTGGGTGTTGTGGAGCAGAGGGTCGGAATTGACGATCACCAGTGGCCCCGGCTGCATCGCCACCATCTTGGGTACGAAGTGACAGTCGCGGTTGTCGAGCCGCGGTGGCTCAGTCATCTCCGGCCACGGTTTGCCCTGCTGGATATCGCTGATGTAGACCACGGCATCGAGTACCTCGCCGTCGTCGCTGACGGCGATTTGCGGGTCTTCCCGGGGGCCGCCGCAGACATCGCGATTATCGGGAACGATCATTTTCGTGGGCACGGTGCCCGAGAAGGTGATGCGGCCGCTGATGTTGCCTCCGTCGCTGACTTCCGTGCTCTCGTAGGCAAGAGCCGGGCCGGCCCCGATGAGCAGGGACGTCGCGGTGAGCGCGGCGGCTCGGGAGAGGAAGGTGCGCATGGCTGTCTACCCTCCGGCGGACGGTCGACGCGTTCGAATCGCGATCAGCGTTGCGATGATTGCAGGCGCATTTCGCGAATCGCCGTCCGCTATTCGGTCGTTGACGTCCTGTCGGGGTGAGTGCGGATTCACAAATGCAGGAGTGCGATCTGTCATGCAGTATACGTGAAAATACCTAGTTGACCGTGATTGAAGCGTCAAGGTGGAACCGTTAAAAGGTGCGTGTAAATTTTTTTGACGGTTTTCTGTCAAGAATTCAATACAATTTTATGTAAGCCGTGCACCCGGTTCGTTGTTAATGATATGCATCCGGACCGAAGCGGGCGTTGTCTTGTGCTTGTGTGATTGATTTTTGGTTTTCCGGCATGCCGTTCGCGAAACCGATCACATTCTATTCTCCGTTTCAGCGAGCCTAGAGGGCGTGCTCGTGCCGCCTGCAAGGTTAGTAGTACTCGACGTGGGCTTTGCCACGCCTTCCTCCCGCGCCTCAGAGCCGGACCGCGCAATTGCTCTGACACGGGACATCAACCGTGATCGGATTGGTATCAGAGGGACAATGATCCCTGTTCGTCGCATTGTTCGCGTTGTCGTGAAATGTAATAGCCGCTTTACATGTGCCCGAGGCGATTCTTCAATCCCCGGCCGTAGGTCGCTTCGGTAGGCGAATTATGTTCGTTGGCTGCTATCTTTCTGAAATGACGCTGTGAACCGGATCTGTCGCCGGGCGATGAGGCGTGCGGGCACCGATCCGGCGCGGTACGTTTACACGGAGGGCCCTCCCATGACAGCAACGCGAAAATACGTGGTTTTCTTCGTCGCATTGCTTGTGGCGAGTGTCGTCGGAATCGCCGCCGCGCAGCCCACGGAGGTCACTGTTCGGGTACTCAGCCGCGGCGGCGGATTTCTCGGCGCGCCGGCCGGGGGGGCCGAGGTCACGCTGCGGGACGCACGCACCGGCGAGCTCCTGGCCAGGGGCATGACGGAAGGCTCGCCCGGTGACATTGAGCGCATCATGGGGGCGGCGTCAGGGCGTGATGGCCGGATCGCGACCGAAGAGACCGCGCGCTTCAGTACGAGTCTGGACCTTCAGCGGCCGCGGCTGGTGGAGGTGACTGCGATTGGCCCCATGGGCGAGGAGCAGGCGGCCAACCGTGCCACGGCCACGCAATGGATCGTCCCCGGTCATCACCTCACTGGCGGCGACGGCTGGGTGATCGAGATTCCCGGCCTGGCGGTTGCGATCGACAGTGCACCGACGGCGCTCACCCTCAACGACGAGCCCGCCGGTGTCGATGTGCGCGCTTCGATCACCATGATGTGCGGTTGCCCCATCGAGCCGGGTGGTCGTTGGGATGCCGATGATTTCCACCTTGCGGTGCTGGTTTACCGGGATGGCGAGCGCCTGCGCGAGCAACCGTTGAGCTATGCGGGTGAGCCGAGCCGCTTCGGTACCCGGGTGGAGGTCACCGAGCCGGGTGCCTACGAGCTGGTGGTGTATGCTCATCAGCCGGATACCGGTAACACCGGCGTGGATCGCGTGGCGTTCGTCGCGGAGTCGGATCAGGCCGCCCTGGACCCGGTTGCCGCGGCCATGGCGCGTTGTGGCATGAAATCGACTCAGGCAGCGGACGACGGCACGGGCGCGGTGGCGGCGGACGGCCTGTAATCGGGACGGCAGCGTCACGAGGCGGTAACCGGCACGGGGTACGGTGCGAGGGCACATCGGGATTCTGGAGTCCGGTTTGCCGTACACGCTGTCCGTCGCGCGGGTGCTCGTCACGGCGGTGCTCGCGCTGATCGCTGCAGTGCCGCTGTCAGCGGCGCCCCCGGCTTTCGAGGCTCGCTATACGCTCAGCCGCGGTGGATTTGGTGTGGGGGAGGTCCATATTGCCGTGAGTGCGCCGACGGAAGACAGCTACCGCTACGAGAGCCGCGTGAGTACCAACGGGGTCGCTTCCCTGTTCGCCGACCGCTCGCTCACCCAGGTAAGCAAGGGGCGGTGGACCGATGACGGGCCCGAGCCGCGGAACTATTGGCGCGTGGACAGGCGGGGCTCCGAGCGGCGGCGCAGCCGCCTGCATTTCGCCGATGAGGTCGAGCTGACCCGCAACGGCACCGTCCGGGTGCTGGATGTGCCGTCGTCCGCTCACGATCCAGCTTCCCTGACCCTCAAGCTGATTCATGATGCCCGCCACGAAGCGCTTGCCGAGCGCTATGGGCTAGTGGACGAAAAGGGCACCTACCGGGATTTCCGTGTGATCGATCGTGGCGAGACACGGGTGGAAGCACTCGATCGCACCTTCCGCGCGCGACACATAGACCGCACGGCGCTGGATGGGCGCTTCGCGTTGCAGCTCTACGTGGCGCCCCATCTGGATGGCATTCCCGTACGCATGGTCTGGGAAGACCGCGAGCGCACTTACACCATGGTGCTCGAGGCGTTGCAGCGCTGACGCTGCGGTCGGCCTGTACCGTGTGGTGGGAATGCCCGGCGCACGTCCTGCGCCGGAGGCGTCAGCCGGCGCTGTTCGAATCGCCGGTCAGCCAGCCCAGGCCGACAGCGTCCGGGCCCCTGGCGAAACGTACGGTAACGGGCAGATCGTTCACTCTCAGCCCGGGCGGCAGGGGCGCGAGGGGTTCGAGCCGGACCACGAGCCGGGGCGGGTTGCGCGTGAGATTCGCCGACAGGGCACCGGGTACCGCTGCGGCACGGTGCGGTCCCTGCACGATGCGTGCTTTCAGCTTCGTTCCGTCCGCGAAGACCAGTGTCGCCGCCGCACCGGCGCGGGCGAAACGCGTCTGCTCGGGGGAGAGGTAGGCGAGTACGTGGCTGCGTCCGGCGGAGGTCATCGTGACCAGCGAGGCCCCGGGCCCGATACGCTCGCCCTCGTTGGCATCCACGGCGACCACGTAGCCCGGGCGCGGTGCCGTGACGGTGAGCAGCTTGCGTTGCGCAATCAGGGCGTCCCGGCGTGCGCGCAGTATGCGCAGGCGGGTGTAGCGTTCGGAGTTCGCGCCGTCGGTGGCGTTCGCCCGCCGCGTCTCGGCCATGCGGGTACGCACCTGCTGCCTCTGGTGGCGTGCCTGTTGCAACGCGGCGCGCGCGGCCTGGCGCTCGCTTGCCACGGCGCCGCCGCGCTCGGCGAGCTTGACCAATTGCTGGTATTCCCGCTCGCGCACGGTGACGAGCTGCTGCGTGATCTCGAGCTCCCGGGACAGGCTTTCGAGGATGCTGTCGACGTTTCGGGTCTCGATGGGTTGCTCGCTCAGGGCGTCGATCTCGGCCTCGAGCGCGCCGAGGCGCTCCGCGAGGGCCGGGTCCGAAAGCGTGACGAGCCGTTTTCCAGGCCTTACGTAATCACCGGGTTGCACGTTCACGCGCTGGACGATGCCGCTGGCCACGGCGTTGATGCGCGTCATGGGAAGCTGAACGCTTGCGGGGGCGTCGACGGTCACTGCGCTGTCGATGGCCCGGTAGCCGAAGTAGAAGATCGGGCTGAGCAGTATCAGTGCCGTCACGAGCCAGCGCAGGCGTGGCGGTGCCCGCCGGGACGGGCCGTAGTTGACGAGCAGCCCCTGGTCGCGCGCGGCGTTCTGGCTTCTCTTGGGATCGAATTGCACTTTCATCGCTGCTGGGACTGCCAGTTGCGCCAATCCTGAATGAGAAGCCCCCCGAACCGCGGTCCAACCCGGTCACCGAGCCGCCGTGCGAGCCGGGTGAGGTTCGCCCGCGCGGTTGCCGGGTCGTCGGCACGCCAGCTCGCATCGGGGTGGAGGTGGGGTTCGACGCTCACTGCCAGGGTCACCGGCAGGTCGGGGAGACGCTCCACCATGGCGGTGAATCGTTCGGCCACCCCGGAACGGGGGCGGCGGTAGTCCATCACGGCGACACCGGCGATGCCCGTGGCGGCAATGCGGCAGGGCAGGCAGGCATAGCCGAAGTCCCGCTCGATATACCGTGGGTGAATGCTCACGCGTACCGGCACGGGTGAGACGTTCGCGGCGCGCTTCAGCGTCTCCAGATAGCCGGCGAGCAGCGCCTGGCGCCGCTGCTGCACGTCGGGAAGGTGGTCGATCTCGATGTCCAGATGGATGCCGTCCCAGCCCAGGTGCGCGAGCGCCGAGAGCCAATTCACGAGGTCGCCGCGATGCTCGTCGAGTGCCCAGTGGGGATCGCCCAGCAACCACTGGATCGACATGTCACGGGCATGAGCGGCCTCGATCACCCGGCGCAGCGGCGCCGGATCGGCAACCAGGTCACGCAGTGTCTCGCCGCGGAAAGAGACCAGCACGCGCCGCGCGCCGGTTTTCTCCAGTTCGTTCCAGGCCGCCGGTGCACGGTTGAGAAACCGCTCACCACGCCAGTGGTAGAACCCCATCGGGGGCCCCTTGGGGGGCGGTGATTTGCCTTGATTCGCGGTGACGGGGACCATCGGCGGCTCTTCCGGGGCGTTGGCGAGCAGCTCGCACGTGAGCTGATCGCGGCTTGCCATGTCCAGTGCGATACGCCAGTACGCGGCGCGGGCGGCGACCAGCGTGTCGCTGGCGCGCCACCACTCGTTGTAGGCGCGCAGGGGGCCGGCCGCGTCGGTATCGGTCCGTGTGCTGCGCCGACGCTCGCTCTCGCGCAGAAGGGTGCGGGCGATTGCGAGACGGGCTCTGGCTTGTCGGGCATCGGCGGCGGCGTCGTCGAGTGCGGTCATCAGGCGCAACCGGCGTGCACGCTGACGTGCACGGGTGGCCGCGAGCTCGTGGCGAGCCTGGCGGGCTTCGGCGCGCAGGCGCTGGCGTACCGCGCCGCGATAATCGGGCAGTGCAAGCGGTACGGATACGCTGACGCCGGCGAACCACTGGTAGCCGCGGTCGCCGCCTTCTTCGAACACAGGGGAGTAGCCCAGGGAGACGTTCGCGTCGAGGCCCGCGAAGTCCGTGTGCGCGGCGCGTTCCCGGGCTGCCGTCAGCTCGGTGGCCGCTGCACGGACGCTGGCCGGCGACGGCGGTTCATCCGCCGTGCATCGGTGGTGGAGGCCCGGCCAGGCGGGGGCGAACGCCGGAAGATTCCGCCCCACGACGGTCTCGAGGCGGGCACGGGCATGGCGTTGCCGCCTGCCGGCGTTGTCCGTGACGGTGCGGGCCTCGGTGACCGTGCCGGTGAGCCGGTGGAGATCACTCGCGGCAAGCCGGTTCGCACGGTGGCGTTGTCCCAGCCGGGCCTCCAGGGCAATGGCGCGGTCGAGATAGGCATTGGCCAGTCGCCGGCGGTGATCGATCACGAGGTAGTCCACATACGCGGCGGCCAGCTGCGCGCGTGTTTCGGCACGCTCGACGTGGCCTTGCAGGCGCGCGGCGCGATAGTCACCGCGGGCTTCGATCGTGCTGCGATACTGGCGCTCGGAGGTGCCGAGCAACGGTCGCGTGAGCCGCGCGTAGGCGTTGCTTCCCGCGTAGTTCCGGGTGCGGTCCCGGTCGACGACCTCGCGTTGATAATTCGCGTCAGCACCCAGCTCCACGCGCCAACCACTGCGTGCCTGCTCGGCCTGCCAGTTGGCGTGGCGCGCATCTTCCCGAGCGGCAGCGGCCTGACTGGCCGGTGTGCTCCGGAGGGTCTGCTCCAGACTCGAAAGCGTGATTTCCTCGGCGCTCGCGGCACTCATGCACAGCAGTGCCGCCGTCGCGCCGAGCCAACGGGGGAAAGTTGCCAGCATCAGGGATTGTCCCGGCGTCGGCGCACGACCCACCACGGGGCCATGCTTGTTGTTTCGTGGGTCTTGGCGACGATTTCGGCGAGGATGGCCACCGCCGACCAGATCCGCATCACGAAGGCGTAGGCCGGGTAGAACGGCAGCAGCGGCACCAGCCGCAGATCCTCGCCGGGGCGCTCGGACAGCCAGCCGATGACCACGCTGTAGAGTATCAGGGTGATCACGACGTAGACGACGTAGACGACGAACAGCGACGCCGCTATCTGGTGCGCCGGGAAGGCCATGAACAGGTAGCCGGTGTAGCCGACGATCATGAACGGCATGACAAGCTGGAAGAGCAATCCGTACCACAGTGTGAGGATCAGGTTGCGCCAGCCGCGCATGGCCGGCGTGAGGCCACGGCTGTGGCGGCGCACGTAGGTGTAGTAGAGGTCGCCTTCCCAGCGCAGGCGCTGGCGCAGCAGCTCGCCGAAGGATTCGGGGGCGTCGGTCAGGCCGATGGCATAGGGTTCGTAGGCGATGCGCAGCCCGGGCACGCGCCGGATGTACTGCTGGATCCGCAGCGTGAGATCCAGGTCCTCGGCGGTCCCTGTGTGCCAGCCGCCGATGCGTTGGAGAAAGTCGCGGCGGAACAGCCCGAACGCCCCGGAGATGTTGTTGATGGCGTTGAAGGCTGCCAGCCCGGTGCGCGTGCTCTGCATGGACAGCAGGTATTCCAGGGCCTGGAAGCGCGTCACCCAGGCGGCGGTGCGGTTGCGTACCCGTAGTGTTGCGGAGACCGCGACGACGCTGCCGTCGGCAAAGTGGGAGACGGCGCGGTCGAGCATGTCGTTGTCGAACGAGGTATCCGCGTCGGCAGCGAGCACGATGTCCCCGCGCGCATGCTGCAGCCCCGTGTTGAGTGCCGATACACGTCCGCCGCGGGGAGACTTCGGGATGACGCGCACTTCCCGCCGCTCGTAATCGCCCGCCAGGCGGGCGGCGCGGTGGGCTGCGTCCAGGGTATCGCGGTTGCGATCGGCGCCGTCGATGACAGGCAGTATTTCCACGTGCCCGGCGTAGAGCTGTTCCAGCAGGGTGCGCACCGTGCCGATAACGCGGTCGCCTTCGCTGTAGCAGGTGATGATGCAAGTAACCGTGGGCCGGTACCCCAGGGTTGTGGCCGTGATCGGGCGGGGCCGCAGCGGGTAGCGGAAAATACCGGCGATGATCAGGATGTACAGCGGAAGCTCCAGGAACAGCAGAAACGGAATGAAGCGCTGCACGAACGTGGCTGCGCTCCCGGAGCCCATGACGATGAAATGCACCTGCACCGCCGTATCGACGAAAAACGCCTCCAGCGGGCTCACGCGCCGACCTCCGCGGCAAGTTCGTTCATGAGGGTCTGGGCGTCCGTGTGCTCGACCAGTCCGGCGGTAAGCTCACGCGCGGCGCTAACGCACTCCAGTGCGACGCCCTCCGGCTGTTCGGTTGCCCGGGCGAGCTCGTGTACCCGTTTGAGGAAGCCGTGGCCGCCTTCCGATTGCGTTTGCGGCAGGAACACCCAGAACAGGTTCTCGTCGGTGCGGGTGCACAGGTCGCTGTCCCGCACGAGCGCCTGGAGCTGCTCGGC
This sequence comes from Arhodomonas sp. AD133, assembly GCF_051195215.1. Lineage (NCBI taxonomy): Bacteria > Pseudomonadati > Pseudomonadota > Gammaproteobacteria > Chromatiales > Ectothiorhodospiraceae > Arhodomonas > Arhodomonas sp. AD133. The sequence continues at coordinate 31,522 of NZ_JBNAZM010000029.1, forward strand.
AAAGCCCTGCAGAAGAATCGCCGTACGGCTGCGGCCGAGGGACTCCACCGTTTCGATCAGATTCGACAGCCGGATGACGGCAAGGCTCGCGCGCGCGTCCTCGTAGCGGCGTATGACACTGAACTGCCAGCGCAACAGCTCGACGAACGCGTCCGGGGTGAGGTAATTGATTTCGTCGAGTATCGAGGCGAGCTCACCCATGGAGCCGTGTCGGGCGGCGAGACGGCCCCTCGCCGTGACGGCATAGTCGTGCACGGGGTGGACGACGAGATCCTCCGGTGCCGTGATCTCGGCACAGGCGGCGCAGCGGGCGACGACTTCCGGTTCCACGAACAGCCGGTGGCAGCCGTGGCAGTGGTAGCTCTCCAGCGGGCGGTCGTAATCGCTGCCGATATGGCGCAGTCGGGTGGAGCAGTTCGGGCAAACCAGCAGATTGCCGGATTCGAACCGACTCTGCGGAGCCACGTGCCCGCAGCCGAAGCAATGGATGGTCTTGGTGCGTTCGATGTCGATGGCGGTGCAGTCCGGGCAGCGGTCGACGAAGATCAGGTGCGCCGTTCTGCAGCTCGAGCAAAGACGCAGGCGGTCGACCAGGCGAGCGGGCGCGATCCACTCGCGCCCCGAGAAGAAGCGCAGCCAGTCGGTGCTTTCGCCATCGTCGCCGAGCAGTGCCTCCAGTAGCGGGTAGCGGTAGATGGTTGCTGCCCGCCAGTCCCGCCAGGGGCGTATCGTCATCCCGTCCCGTTCCGCGAGCAGCCGCAGCAGGACCTGTTCCCGGCTCGCGTCCGCTTCCGGCGGCGGGCCGTCGCTTGCCACTATCTGTTCCGCCCGTCCCGGCAACTCGCTGACGGCACGTACCGCGCCGTCCAGTAGCGTGGCGGAATAGGCGTCATCGTCCCACGTTCCGATGCGAAAAGCCGGAAGCAGGGTCGTCTCCGGTTGCTGGCGCAGGCGGTAGGCCTGGTCATTCACATAGTCGTCGTCGCCGTCGATGCCCACTGCGACGATCCGGTCGGCGAAACCCGCGAGCTCCTCGGCGGTGGTCGCCGTGCGCACGGATGTGCCGTGCCCGACGTTCCCGCCGCCGGGCGAGAGTACCGCCACCCGACTGACATCCAGCGCAATGCTACTCAATGCGAATTTGCCCCGTGCCCGAAAATGTGAACCATGACACAGCGAATGATACGTTGGTGCATTTGCCAGGGGAAGCTGTGTCCCTCGTCCTGCTTATCCGGACTATGGGTCATGACTCATATATCGGCGCATCGTCGGATTTCCTTACCAGTGCCTGGAGCGTGAGGCCGTTGTCGATGCCCGCCTCGGATCCCGTATTGTTGAAGATGCACCATCGGCAGGACGTTTCCGCTGTCCCCAGGTGTTCGGAGAGAGAGGCGAGATACTCGTCGCTGTACGACGAGCGGAAGCGTTCCGGCGAGCCGTGCAATCGGTAATAGACGGGGGCCGGCCAACCCCCCGGCTCGCCGGCCGTGGCGGTCACCGGCGGGTCCACTGCGGCACGTGCCACCTGGTGGCGACGCAGGATCCGCTCGCCGGTCTCACAAAACCAGCTCGGGTGGCGTGGCTCGCAGACCAAGGCGCCATGGTAGCGCCGACGCACGGCGCCCAGGAAGCGTTCCACCGTCTCCGCCTCCAGCGGCAGGCTCGGCGGTAGCTGAATCAGTATCGGCCCCTGGCGAGCCCCGAGGCCCGCCACTTCGCCCAGGAACGTATCCAGACCGTCCGTGTCCCGCAGGCGTTGCCGGTGGGTCAGCCACCGGGGCATCTTCACCGCGAAGCGGAAGTCGTCGCCCGCCTCGCGTGCCCATCGTTCGTAGGTGCTGCGGCGGTGTGACCGGTAGAAACTGCTGTTGATCTCGACGGCGGTGAGTCGGGCCGCGTAACGCTGCAAGTGTGTGCCCGGGCCGGGAAACCGGTCCTGTATTCCTTTCGCCAGCCGCCAGCCGGCCGTGCCTATCCGGATGCCCGCAAGCCCCGCCGTCGCCATGGATACGGGTCCTGTCCTGTGTGGCCAGCAAGCCCTTCACTGCAAGCCTAGGAAGCAAGCCGTGGCAGGGCAATACTGTCCGAAGGCCCCGGAGCGGATGCTCCAGGGCGCGGGTTGTGACTGCTTGGGAGGTGGTCCAAGGGGGCCGTGGGAATCACTCCACTCCGGGCCTCGGTGGCATATCGAATGACAGCGTGGCGATGCGGCCGGTGTCTCCGTAGGTTGCCAGCGCGTAGGCGATCGGTTTATTGGGTGTATCCACCGAAATCGTGAACGGGACATTGTCACGCGCGAGCTGCTCGGCCAGCAGACGACCCCGACCGTCGTAGATCTGCAGGACGCCGGTATCGGTGTCATTGGGCAGAAAGTGGACTGCCACGGAGAAGGTCGGGCGTTCGAAGTCGGCACGCAGCACCTGATCACCACCGCAGCATTGCCCCGCGGACCAGATATCGCCAGCGGAGTGGGCGAAGACACCGCCGACGGCGAAAACCGGTGTTGTCAGATCGGAGGTCAGCTCTAGGGGTTCGATGACGTCGAGGAATTCGATGACCATCGAGCCCTGCGCTGTGGACAGAGTGACGTGATCCACGGCGTTGCTGATATCGGCGCCATCGGCAAAGGCGGATGGATCGACAATAATGGTTTCGGCGCTGGCCACTCCCCAGGACACGGCGGTCGCGCAAGCGCATGCGAGGACGATTCTGCTCATGACGTGTCTCCTCACTGAACGGACCGTGATCTTCAAGATAGTCGGCAACGCTCGTGGGTGAGGAACCGTTCGTCCCGCCGTGCTTCCGGCATGATGGCGGCCACAAAAAACCCCGCTTCCAGCGCGTGGAGCGGGGTTTTGCGAGCCAGGCGGTATCCGCCCTGCAGTGTTTGGTGGAGGCGGCGGGAATCGAACCCGCGTCCGCAGGACCTCCGCCTCAGGGTCTACATGCTTAGATCCGTCTATTGTTTTTAGCCGCCTGCCACCCGACGGACAGGGCGTGCAGGCAGCGAGCCCGTTAAGGTTTCGCGTGACGGATCCGGGCGGTCCGTCAGGCTATCCCGTGTAATATGCCGGTCGAACATCGGCCACGGGAGACCGGATGCCGACCGCTCACGGCTATTTAGGCCGCGAGGGCGTAGTTGTCGTCGTTGGCAACTATCTTTTTTGCCACATGTTTTACGAGGTTGAGTGACGTCCTCGGCATGCACCTGAGGTTTCGCGACCTGCGTCGAAGCCATGTCGCCCCCAGTGTTCAATTCATGTGACAGTCTACGGCATCCCGGAGTTCCTGACGAGCGCTGATTCGGGCGCCGCCCGGGGCCATGGTCGCGGCCTCAGGCCTTGCGCTTGAGAATCCGGGCACGGTCGCGCTGCCAGTCCCGTTCCTTCTTGTCCGCGCGCTTGTCGTGCTGTTTCTTGCCCTTGGCAAGCCCGATGCTGAGCTTCGCCACCCCGCGCTTCCAGTGCAGGTCCAGGGGCACCACGGTGTAGCCCTTCTGCTCGCTGGCGCCGATGAGGCGGTCAATCTCGCGGCGGTGGAGCAGGAGCTTGCGCGTGCGTGTCGGATCCGGGTGGATGTGCGTCGAAGCCGTAGGCAGCGGTGGGAAGTTCGCACCGATGAGCCAGGCCTCGCCGTCCTTGAGCAGCACGTACCCCTCAGTGAGGTTCGCGCGCCCGTCACGCAGGCTCTTGACCTCCCAGCCCTCCAGCGCGAGGCCGGCTTCCAGGCGGTCCTCGATGAAGTACTCGTGGCGGGCCTTGCGATTGACGGTGATGGTGGCGCCACCGTCACCCTTGGCTTTCTGCTTTCCGGCTTTCTTACTCACGGCGGCTATTCTAATGATCGGCGGGCGTCGCGCCAACGCCGGCTTGCCGGTTCGGCGAGGAGTGCCGACAATGGCGCGCAGTTCGGGGTCGGGAGTCTCCCTTGTTGTTCGCAGGCCGAAGTGCGCCCACGACGGTGCCCTCCGCGCGCGGCTTCACGCTGCTGTTGGTGGGGGCGACGGTGGGGCTGGGTAACATCTGGCGGTTCCCCTGGCTTGTGGGGGAGTACGGGGGCAGTGCCTTTGTCGGCCTGTACGTGCTGTGCCTGCTCGGCTTGGGGCTGCCCCTGCTGATTGCGGAGCTGCTGATAGGCCGCTGTGCGGGCGTCGACCCCGTGCGGGGGCTGGCGCGCGTGGCGGTGCGTGAGGGGCATAGCCCGGCATGGGGGATGCTCGGTGCCCTCGCCACCGTGGTCGGCGTGGTGCTGGTATCGCTGTACGGCATCGTCGGCGGCTGGGCGCTTGCCTACGTGTTCCGCGCCGCGAGCGGTGCGTTCGATGGGCTGGACAGCCTCGGCGCGGGCCGGCTTTTCCAGGCGCTGGTGGCCGACGGCGAAGCACTGCTCGGTTGGTACACGCTGTTCCTCGGCGCGGCGATACTCGTTACGGGCCGGGACCTGCGCCACGGTATCGAAGTGGCGGCACGCTGGTTTGTTCCCATGCTCGGCGTTCTACTGGCCGTGCTCGTGATCACGCAGTGGCGCGTGCCCGGATTCACGGCCGCCGTGGCATTCCTGTTCGTTCCGCAGGCGAGCGCGGTTTCCTCGGAGGCAGTGCTCGCGGCGCTGGGTCATGCGTTTTTCACCCTGAGTCTCGGCACCGGCGTGATGCTGGCGTTCGGCTCGTATCGGCGCGGGGGCGTGGTCGCGCCGGCGCTGTGGACGGTGACTACGGATACGGTGTTTGCCGTGCTCGCCGGGCTCGCGGTTTTTCCGGCGGTGTTCACGGGCGGCATGACGCCGGCGAGCGGGGCCGGGCTCGCGTTTCAGAGCCTGCCCGTGGCGTTCGGCGCGGTGCAGGGCGGGCACTATCTGGGCGTGCTGTTCTTCGCGGCATTGACGCTTGCCGCGTGGACGTCCGTATACGCACTCATGGAGCCGGCGGTTGCCTGGCTCGCCGCGCATCCGCGCATCGACCGCGCGGGGGCCGCATCCACGGTGGGCGTGGTCGCCTGGTTGCTGGGTCTGCTGCCATTGCTCTCCTTCGGCCTGCTGGAGCACTGGCGGGTGCCTCTGCTCGGCGAGACCGTGGGGCTGTTCGATGCCGTCAACCGTTTGCTCGGCATGGTGCTGCTGCCGGCGGTGGGTCTGGGCGTGGCGTTTTTCGCCGGTTGGGTGCTGTCCGCGGAGACGGTGCGCCTCGCTCTGCTGCCGCCCGCGCTCGGCCGGGTCTGGCGCTTTCTGGTAAGGTTTGCCGCGCCCGTGGCGTTGGTTCTGATCGGGCTCGAAGTGGCCGGAGTTCTCGCGTGAACGACTGGAAGGGTGTATGACGAGCGTATCGCGTTCGGCAGTGGTGCCGTACTCGGCGGAAGCGATGTTCCGCCTCGTGGACGACGTGGACTCCTATCAGGAGTTTCTGCCGTGGGTGAAGTCGAGCCGGGAGCTGCAGCGCGACGATGATGCCGTGCGCGCGACGCTGGTGTTCGCCAAGGGTGGATTCGAGAAGTCCTTCACCACCCAGAATCGCCTGCAGCACGGCAAGATGATCGAGATACGCCTCGTCGAGGGGCCGTTCCGGCACCTGCACGGCTACTGGCGTTTCCAGGCGCTGGAGCAGCAGGCCTGCAAGGTCTCGCTGGACCTGGAGTTCGAATTCGCGTCGCGGTTACTGGGCATGGCGTTCGGGCGGGTGTTCACCCAGGTGGCGAACACACTGGTGGATTCGTTCGTGCAGCGGGCCAGGGTGGTATATGGCTGAATCGGCGGCGAGTGTTCGCGTGGAGGTGGTCTATGCGTTACCCGACGAGCAGGCCCTGGTGACGGTCACTCTGCCGGCGCCGGCCACCGTCGAGGCGGCCATCCGCGCCTCGGGCCTGCTCGAGCGTTTCCCCGATATCGACCTCGGCCGGCAGTCCGTCGGGGTTTTCGCGCGGGTGGTCACGCTCGCCGACGAGCTTGCCGACGGCGACCGTGTCGAGATCTACCGGCCGTTGAAGGTGGATCCCAAGGAGATGCGGCGCCGGCGTGCTGCCGGGCAGCGCTAGCCATTGCCGGCGGCGCGGCGGCCGTGGAGCGGGTTGCCGGGCTCGATGAAGCTGCCTTCGGCGCCCACGAGCTCGTCGCCGTCGAAGAAGACGGTAAGCTGCCGGTGAGCGGGTTCGCCGCCCAGGTCGTCCCCCGGGACGAAATAGTAGACGTAGTCCCAGCGCTGGGCGTGGAATGGATCGTCCACCGTCGGCGTGCCCAGCAGGAAGCGTACCTGGTCGCGGGACATGCCCGGTTCCAGCTGGGCGACGTCCGCCTGCTCGATGAGCGTGCCCTGCTGCAGATCCGGGTCGTAGACGAAGGGTACGCGGTTGATGCTGCACCCGCCGAGCAGGAGGGCGCTGATGTATAATGCCGTGACGAGGCGCACCAATTGCTTCCTTTTCTCAGTAAGCAGTGGTGGCGCATCATAACGCAGCTACGGCGACATTGACACGGACCGCTCCGGGAGGGGTTTTGGAATCCAAAGACCTGCGTAAGGCCGGCCTGAAGGTCACGCTGCCACGAGTGAAGATCCTCGAGATTCTCGAGAGCAATCGCGACGAGCATCTCTCCGCGGAGGACGTTTACCGTCATCTCATGTCCGCGGGCGAGGATATCGGCCTGGCCACCGTCTACCGCGTGCTGACCCAGTTCGAGGCGGCCGGCATCGTCGACCGGCACAACTTCGAGGGCAACCAGGCGGTCTTCGAGCTCAATGAGGGCGGCCACCACGACCACATGGTCTGCGTGGAGTGTGGCCGGATCCAGGAGTTCATGGACGAGACCATCGAGCGGCGTCAAAGCAAAGTCGCCGAGGACCACGACTTCGACCTCACCGACCACTCGCTGATCCTCTACGGCCGCTGCCGCGACTGCCAGAAGCAGTAAACGGGTGTCGCGAGGCGGGGAGGCGTGCAGCCTGCCGCCTCCCCGCGCGTCGGGGCATCAGCCGGTTGCGCGGGCCAGCATCTCCTGGGCGTGGTTGAGCGTATTGTCCGTGATCTCCACGCCCCCCAGCATGCGGGCGATTTCCTGGGTGCGTTCGCGTTCATCGAGACGTTCGATGCGGGTGCGCGTGCGGCCATCGTCGGTGGCCTTGCGTACGCGTAGCTGGTGGTGCCCCTGGGCGGCCACCTGGGGCAGGTGGGTGATGCACAGGACCTGCGCGCTGCCGCCGAGCTCACGCAGCTTGCGGCCGACCACCTCTGCCACCGCACCGCCGATGCCCGTGTCGGCCTCGTCGAAAACCAGCGTGGGGATGCGGCTGACGTCCGCGGTGGAGACGGCGAGCGCCAGGCCGATGCGGGAGAGCTCGCCGCCCGAGGCCACCCGATGCAAGGGGCCGTAGGGTTGGTCCGGGTTCGTCCTCACCTGGAAGCTCACCTCGTCGAGGCCGTGGGGCGTCGGGCGCGCGTGCGCATCGTGGGCGACGTTGATGTGTAGCGACGCGTTTTCCATGCCGAGCTCGACGATCAGGCCGTTCACGCGCTTCGCGAGCTCGTCCGCTGCCGTGGCCCGTGCCGTGTGAAGCGACCCCGCGGCTTCGCGGTAGCGGTGCTCGCAATCGGCGAGCTCGGTGTCGAGGCTCTGCAGCCGCGCCTCGGCGTTCTCCAGCGTTTCCAGCTCCTCGCGGAGCTCGGCGAGTCGCTCGGGTAGCTCCACCGGCCGGATGCGGTGCTTGCGGGCCAGGTCGTTGAGCGTGGCGATGCGCTCTTCGACCCATTGCAGCCGCTCCGGGTCCAGCTCCATGGCGTCGACGAAGTGGCGAAGCTCCTGGCAGCCTTCCTCGAGTTGAGCGAGGGCACCGGCGAGCAGCTCGTGGGCACCGCGCAGGCTCTCGTCGATGTCGGTGAGCGGATCGAGCTCGCGCACGCCCGCGCTCAGGCTCGTCTGTACCGCCTGGTCGTCGTCATAGAGCGCGGTGAGCAGGGACTGACAGGTCTCGATGGTCGTGCCGGCCGAGGCGAGGCGGCGCTGCTCCGCGTCCAGCGCTTCAATATCCTCGGCGCTCATCTCCACGGCGGACAGCTCCTCGACCTGAAACCGCAGCAGGTCGAGGCGGTCGCCGTAGGACTGGTCGCCGCCTTCGAGGCGGCGTTTCTCCGCGCGCAACGCCTGCCATTCGCGATGCAGCTCGGCGACTTCCGCCCGCGCCTGGTGCACGTTCCCGAAATCATCCAGGGTTTCGCGCTGGGCTTCCGTGCGCATGAGGGACTGATGGGCGTGTTGCCCGTGGATGTCTACCAGGTGGCGGCCGAGCGCGTCGAGAATCTGCAGAGGGACCGGGCGGCCGTTGAGCCAGGCCTGGGAGCGGCCGCTGCGGTGGAGCACACGGCGCAACAGGCACTCGCCGTCGGTGTCCATTTCCTGTTCGGCGAGATAGGCCCGTGCTGCCGCATTGCCGGTGACGTCGAAGGCCACGTTGATCTCGGCACGGTCGGCGTGCTCGGGAATGAGCCCGGCCTCGGCGCGGTCGCCCAGGCACAGGCCCAGCGCATCCAGAAGGATGGACTTGCCGGCGCCGGTCTCGCCGGTCAGTGCAGTCATGCCAGCGTCGAAATCGATCTCGACGTGATCGACGATGGCGAAGTCACGAATGTGGATGTGGCGTAGCATGCTTGCCCCTGTCGCCTGTCCCGCTGCGGCCGCATCGGGCCGATGGCGTCAAGGGTACATGAGTTGGGGCGCTCCGCCAGTCACACCGGGTGCCCGTCACCCCAGCGCAGCTTCGCTCGCAGAATGTCGAAATAGCGGTATTGCGGGGGGTGGACCAGGTGGATCGGGCGCGCGTGGCGACGGATGACGATGCGCGCACCGGGCACGGGTTCCAGGTTCTGCTGGCTGTCACAGCTCACCCGGATCTGCGCCATTTCCTCGCCCGGCATGCGGATTTCCACGGTGGAGCCCGCGTTGATCACCAGTGGGCGGTTGGACAGCGTATGCGGGCAGATGGGCACGAGCGTGATCGCATCCACGTCCGGGTGGACGATGGGGCCGCCGCCACTCATGGCGTAGGCCGTCGATCCGGTGGGCGTGGAGACGATCAGTCCGTCGGAGCGGTAGTGATTGCACAGCTGGCCGTCGATCGATGCCTCGAACTCGATCATCCGCGCGGTGTGCCACTTGTGCAGCACCACGTCGTTGAGCGCAATGCCGCTTTCGATCACGTGGTCGCTCTCGTCACGCAGCTCCGCGGCGAGCAGCATCCGGTTATCGCTGATGTAGTGGCCGGAGAGGACCGTGTCGATCTCGTGGAGGTCGCCGGGGGAGACGTCGACGAGAAAACCCAGTCGTCCGCGGTTGACCCCGAGAATCGGGACCTCGACGTCGGCGAGCGTGCGCGCGGCGGTCAGCAGCGTGCCGTCGCCGCCGACGGCGATCAGCAGATCGACGCGCCCGGCCAGCTCCCGGGCGGGCACACGCTCGCAGTGCCCGCTCGCCTGCTCGGGCACGGTTTCGGCATCGACGAGGACCTCTCGGCCCGCGGCGCGCAGGTGGTCCTTGATGCGAACGATTGTTTCGGCCACGCCGGGGTCGTCGGGCTTGCCGGTGATGCCGATGGTCTGCAGTACGTGCATGAGCGTCCCGTCGCGTACGTTGGCGCGAACGTAGCATTTTCGCGGGCTCGGGCCAATCGGCGTGAGGCCCCGCAGGGCGCGCGTTGACAGGCCGTGCGGCCGTTGGTAGCGTTCGATTGGCACTCTCGGGCGGAGAGTGCCAACACCTGGCCCACAGAGACGAGGAGCACACCTCGGCACGCATCCATGGCCGACATCAAGACCGGTGATACGGTTCTCAACGAGCGCGCACAGCGTCTGCTCAAGACGCTGGTGCAGCGGTACATACGCGACGGGCAGCCCGTCGGGTCGCGTGTACTCACGCGCGAGTCGGGGCTCGATCTCAGCCCCGCGACCGTACGCAACGTCATGTCCGATCTCGAGGACGCCGGTCTCGTGTGCTCGCCGCATACCTCGGCGGGGCGGGTGCCCACCGATCTCGGCTACCGCTTCTTCGTGGATTCGCTGCTCACTGTCCAGCCCCTGGGGGATCACGACATCGACCGCTTGCGCATCCGTCTCGAAGGTGACGGCGATGCCGGCTCGCTGGTCGATTCCGCTTCCAGCCTGCTGTCCGGGCTGACACGGCTGACCGGGGTGGTGACGCTGCCGCGGCGCAATTACGGCGCGCTGCGCCAGCTCGAGTTCCTGCGGTTGTCCGAGCGGCGGATCCTCGCGATCCTCGTGCTCAACGATCACGAAGTGCAGAACCGCGTGATCGAGACGGACCGGGACTTCAGCGCCAGCGAGCTCCAGCAGTTGTCCAACTACCTCAACTCGGAGTTCGCCGGTCGTGACATGGCGTCGGTGCGCCACCTGCTGCTCGCACAGATGCAGGCGGACCGGGAGCACATGAACAGCCTCATGCAGACGGCGATCGATGTGGCCAAACGCGTGTTCGCCGAGCATAGCGAGGCGGACGAGGATTACGTCATGGCCGGTGAAACCAATCTCATGACGTTCTCCGAGCTCTCGAACGTGGACAAGCTCAAGGAGCTGTTCGACGCGTTCAGCCGCAAGCGCGACATCCTCCATCTGCTCGACCGCTGCCTGTCGGCCGACGGCGTGCAGATATTCATCGGCGAGGAGTCGGGTTACGAGATCTTCGACGGCGTGAGCCTCGTGACCTCCAGCTATCGCGCTGACGGCGAGGTGTTGGGGGTTCTCGGAGTGATCGGTCCCACACGGATGGATTACGATCGCGTGATACCGATCGTCGATGTGACGGCAAGGCTGCTCGGGCATGCCTTGAATCCGGGCCAGTGACCCCAATCTCGCCGGCTGACGAGGCACCGCACAGCCGCGGTGGCAACGGGCATTTGTCCAGCGAAGTGTGTTCGCTTTTACGGAGACTTCGATGACTGACGAACAACGCAACGAGTCGCAGACGCCAGCCGATGGCGAAGGCGAGGAGCAGCAGACGCCCGTGGGCGAACGCGAAGCCGTGCCCGCCGAGGAGTACGAGGCGCTGCAGGCCAAGCTCGACGAGGCGCAGGCGAAGGCGGAAGAGAACTGGAACCAGTTCCTGCGCGCCCGCGCCGAGCTCGAGAACGTGCGTCGGCGCAGCGAGCGTGACGTGGAGCAGGCGCGGCGCTACGGCCTGGAGAAGCTCGCTTCGGAGCTGCTCGGCGTGCGGGACAGCCTCGAAATGGGCGTGTCCGCGGCGCACGAAGAGGGCGCGGACGTCGCCAAGCTCCGCGAGGGTTCCGAGCTCACGCTGCGCATGCTCGTGCAGGCGATGGAGAAGTTCGACATCCAGGAGATCAATCCGCAGGGTGAGAAGTTCGATCCGGATCGCCACGAGGCGATGGCGGCGCAGGAGTCCGCCGAGCACGAGCCCAACACGGTGATTCACGTCGTGCAGAAGGGCTACGTGCTCGGTGAGCGTCTGTTGCGGCCGGCGATGGTCATCGTCGCGCGCGCCGCGGAGGGCGATTCTCAGGGCGGTCAGGTGGACGAGCAGGCTTGAAACACGGCTGCGCGCCCCTACCTCAGGTCACAGACTAGTAATGCATCGCTCCCGCCGGGCGGGAGACACGGGATCAGAAGGGAGTTCATCAGTTATGGGTAAGATCATCGGCATCGACTTGGGCACGACCAACTCGTGCGTTGCCGTGATGGAGGGCGGTAAGGCCCGGGTTATCGAGAACGCCGAGGGCGAGCGTACCACCCCGTCCGTGGTGGCGTTCTCCGAGGACGGCGAGGTTCTCACCGGTGCCGCCGCGAAGCGTCAGGCGGTGACCAACCCGGAGAATACCGTTTTCGCGGTCAAGCGCCTGATCGGCCGGCGCTTCGAGGAAGACGTCGTGCAGCGCGACGTTCGCGAGATGCCCTACAGCATCGTCAAGGCGGACAACGGCGACGCCTGGGTCGATGTGCGCGGCAAGAAGATGGCGCCGCCGGAGATTTCCGCGCGCACTCTGCAGAAGATGAAGAAGACCGCCGAGGACTACCTGGGCGAAGAGGTCACCGAGGCGGTGATCACCGTGCCGGCGTACTTCAACGACTCCCAGCGCCAGGCCACCAAGGACGCGGGCAAGATCGCCGGGCTCGAGGTCAAGCGCATCATCAACGAGCCCACCGCGGCTTCGCTCGCTTACGGCATGGACAAGAAGGGCGGCGATCGCAAGATCGCGGTCTACGACCTCGGCGGCGGCACGTTCGACATTTCCATCATCGAGATCGCGGAAGTGGAGGGCGAGCATCAGTTCGAGGTGCTCTCCACCACCGGTGATACCTTCCTCGGCGGCGAGGATTTCGACCGCGCGATCATCGACTACCTCATCGCCGAGTTCAAAAAGGATCAGGGCATCGACCTCGGCGGCGACCGCCTGGCGATGCAGCGCCTCAAGGAGGCGGCCGAGAAGGCCAAGATCGAGCTGTCGGCGAGCCAGCAGACCGAGATCAACCTGCCGTACATCACGGCGGACCAGAGCGGGCCGAAGCACCTTAATCTCAAGCTCACCCGCGCCAAGCTCGAGTCGCTGGTGGAGGACATCGTCGAGCGGACCATCGAGCCGTGCAAGCTCGCGCTGAAGGATGCCGGGCTGTCTGCCTCCGAGGTGGACGACGTGATCCTGGTGGGCGGCCAGACGCGCATGCCGAAGGTGCAGGAGGCGGTTAAGAACTTCTTTGGCAAGGATGCGCGCAAGGACGTCAACCCCGACGAAGCCGTGGCCATCGGTGCCGCGATCCAGGGCGGCGTGCTCGGCGGCGACGTCAAGGACGTGCTGCTGCTCGACGTCACGCCGCTGTCGCTCGGCATCGAGACCCTCGGTGGCGTGATGACCAAGCTCATCGAGAAGAACACCACGATCCCGACCAAGGCGAATCAGGTGTTCTCCACCGCCGAGGACAACCAGAACGCGGTGACCGTGCACGTGCTCCAGGGTGAGCGCGAGATGGCGAAGGACAACAAGTCCCTCGGCAAGTTCGATCTGCAGGACATCCCGCCGGCGCCCCGCGGCGTGCCGCAGATCGAGGTGACCTTCGACATCGACGCCAACGGTATCCTGCACGTCTCGGCGAAGGACAAGGGCACCGGCAAGGAGCAGTCCATCGTCATCAAGGCCTCCAGCGGCCTTAACGAGGACGAGATCGAGCGCATGGTCCAGGACGCCGAGGCCCACGCCGAGGAAGACAAGAAGGCGCGGGAGCTGGTGGAGGCGCGTAACCAGGCGGACAACCTCATTCACGCCGCCCGCAAGTCCATCAAGGACCTCGGCGATAACGTCTCCGACGAGGAGAAGCAGGACGTCGAGAGCGCCATCTCCGAGCTCGAAGAGGTCATGAAGGACAACGACAAGGAGGCGATCGAGGCCAAGACCCAGACGTTGTCCGAGAAGTCCGGTAAGCTCGCCGAGAAGCTCTATCAGCAAAGCGAGCAGCAGGGCGAGGCCGCCGGCGACGAGTCCGCCAGCGGCGCGAAGAGCGGCTCCGAGCAGGACGACGTGGTCGACGCCGAGTTCGAGGAGGTCAAGGACAACGACCGCAAATGACGGCTTCGGGGGCCGGTCTGCCCCCGTTTGAACCGGATCGGCGGGCGCAGGATGTATGGCATCCTGCGCCTTTTCGTTGCACGGACGGGGTGGTTGCGGTTGAGCCGGCAGACGCCTTCGCCCCGATGTGACACAGGCACTACAGCGCCCGAGCGGAACCATGGCGAAACGCGACTACTACGAAGTTCTCGGCGTATCCCGAAACGCCTCGGACAGCGATATCAAGAAAAGCTATCGCCGTATGGCGATGAAGTATCATCCGGACCGCAATCCGGGTGACGAGGACGCGGAGCAACGCTTCAAGGAGGTCAAGGAGGCCTACGAGATCCTCGGCGACTCCCAGAAGCGCGCCGCATACGATCAGTTCGGCCACGCCGGCGTCGATCCGAACGCGGGCATGGGGGCAGGCGCCGGGTTCGGGGGCGGCGGCGCAAGCTTCTCGGACATTTTCTCCGACGTATTCGGGGACATCTTCGGCGGTGGCGGCCCCGGTGGCGGTCGGGTCTATCGTGGCGCCGATCTGCGCTACACTCTGGAGTTGTCCCTGGAGGACGCGGTCTTCGGCACCGAGACCGATATCGAAGTGCCCACCCTGGTCGACTGCGAGACGTGCAGCGGCAGTGGTGCGGCCAAGGGCAGCAGCCCGGAAACCTGCCCCACCTGTCACGGGCACGGGGACGTGCGCGTGCAGCAGGGCTTCTTCTCGATTCAGCAGACGTGTCCGCGCTGTCGTGGCGCCGGCACCATCGTCACCAATCCCTGCGGTGATTGCGGCGGCAACGGCAAGGTCCAGCAGTCCAAGACCCTGTCGGTGAAGATTCCCGCCGGTGTCGACACCGGTGACCGTATCCGCCTCAATGGCGAGGGCGAGCCCGGTGAGCACGGCGGCCCGCCCGGCGACCTCTACGTGCAGGTGGCGGTCAAGCCGCACCCGATCTTCAAGCGCGACGGCTCGGATCTGCGCTGCGAGATCCCGGTGGCCATGCCCACGGCCGCGCTGGGCGGCGAGCTCGAAGTGCCGACGCTGGACGGGCGCGTGAATCTGCGGGTTCCGGCGGGCACGCAATCGGGCAAGATCTTCCGGGTCCGCGGCAAGGGTGTGAAACCGGTGCGTGGCGGTCCCCCCGGGGATCTGCTCTGCCGGGTGACGGTGGAGACGCCGGTGAACCTCACCAGCCGGCAGAAGGAGTTGCTCGAGGAGCTCGCCGATACCCTGGAGCGCGGTGGCGAAAAGCACAATCCGCGGGGTAGCTCCTGGGTGGATTCGGTGAAGTCTTTCTTCGAGAACATGCGCTTCTGACACCCCACGAGAGGACAGCGACCATGACCCGTATCGGAATCGTCGGGGCCGCCGGCCGCATGGGAGGCAATCTCGTCCAGGCGACGTTGAACAACGAGGCCACCGAGCTTGCCGCGGCGGTCGATCGCCCCGGCAGCAGCCTGATCGGCTCCGACGTCGGCGAGCTCGTCGGTGGTGGGCGCATGGGGGTCGCGTTGACCGCGGACCTCGCGGCCGCAGCGGCGGATTTCGATGTGCTCATCGACTTCACCCTGCCGGACGCCACCGAGGAGAACCTGAAAGTCTGCCGTGAGGCCGGGCGGGCCATCGTCATCGGTACCACCGGGCATAGCCCGGAGCAGCGTCAGCGCATCGAGGATGCCGCCAGGCAGATCCCGGTGGTGTTCGCGCCCAACTACAGCGCTGGTGTCAATCTCTCCCTTCGCCTCATCGAGCTGGCGGCGCGGGCCCTTGGTGACGATTTCGACGTTGAGGTCATCGAGGCGCATCACCGGCACAAGGTGGATGCGCCCTCGGGCACCGCGATGCAGATGGGCAAGGTGCTCGCAGGGGCACTGGAGCGGGATCTCGACGAGTGCGCGGTCTATGGCCGCGAAGGGCATACCGGTGAGCGCGATCGCCGCACTATCGGCTTCGAGACCATCCGGGGCGGCGATATCGTGGGCGAGCATACCGTGATGTTCGCCGGCCTCGGTGAGCGTATCGAGATCACCCACCGTGCCTCCAGCCGGATGACCTTTGCCAGCGGTGCGGTGCGGGCGGCGGCATGGGTGGCGCAGCGGCCTGCCGGGCTCTACGACATGACCCACGTGCTAGGGCTCGCCTCCTGATGCCCGGGTGTCCTGCATCGGACATGCCGATACGGGACACGAGAGCGGCGGCGCATCAATGCGCCGCCGATCGCGTCGGCCCACGCGGTATGTAAGGGCGCCAGCCACTAACGAACCCCCGCCTTCAAGCGTTATTCCGTGACATTCCTATGTGCCGTGGATCGCAGCGTTGCCGTGATGGCGCGCTCGCAAGCGCTTTTTGTGACTGTATGGCACAAGTCATAGTCCAGAAGAGACAAGAACTTAGGCGCACAACGTCTTCCCGAGTTGTTACGCTTGACTACAACAAAGGTTTCTGAATGCTCAAATTTCTGGAGGAGCAACAAAGTGATGCAAGACGACCCTCACGAACCTGCCCCACGTCGCGGTTACTACCTCGCCGATAGTCGCGCTCGTGACGAGCGGGCCACTGCCTATCCGCACATTGCCCCGCACGGATGGGAATTCCTGCTCGACAACCATCTCCGGGAAGAAGAGGGCCGCGGCGCGGAAGTCAAGCACGCTGCGGTACTCGGAGAAAACTGACGTTCGACGAACGTCGCCTCCCTGAGGACCCCGGCCGGATTAGCCCCCTGGCCGGGGTTTTTTGTGTCGATTACCCGTGATCGGATCAGTAGGTGCCCGGCACCGGGAAGCCGGGTGAGACCTTGACCTCTTCCATGACTACATGGCTGTAGGTCTGAATCACACCCGGTAGCAGCGGGAGCCGTTCGGCCATGAACCAGCGGTAGCCGCCCACGTCCGATACCCGGATCTTGAGCAGGTAATCGAACTCGCCGGGCACCATGTGGCACTCCACGATTTCGTCCATCGCCATGACCGCGTCGTGGAAGCGCTCGAATATGTCCAGACTCGTCTGGTCCAGCCTTAGCTGAATGAACACCGTGAGCCCGATTCCGAGCTTCGCGGCGTTGAGCCGGGCATTGTAGCCCTCGATGTAGCCATCGCGTTCGAGGCGCCGGACGCGCTCCAGGCACGGCGTCGGTGTGAGGTGTACCCGTCGGGCCAGTTCCACATTCGCGACACGGCCCTCCTCCTGGAGGATACGCAGGATACGGCGATCGGTTCGGTCCAGCCGCGTGGGCTGGCGTTTGGAGTCTGCCATAGATGATCGGGAACAATCCGTTGTCTGTAGAGAATAATTCTACCGCACGCGTTGATTCAGCCGGAAATCATGTCCGTTGCCGCCTATGCTGGGCGAAACGTGCTCGAACGCGGAGAAGATAACGTGAAGGAACCTGTCTACGCGGCCGCAAGGGAAGCGATCGATGAGCGAGCGCACCAGAGCCTCTCGGATCTCGAGACACTGGCCGGTATCAACTCCGGCAGTCGCAACATCGCCGGCGTGACAGCCATGAGCGACGCGGCCGCCGCGCTGTTCACTGGTCTCGGCGCCGAGTGTACCCGCGAGACACTGCCGCAGTGGGAGCGCGTGGACGATGACGGTGAGGCCGTCGCCGAGCCCCTCGGGCCACTGGTAAGGCTGCGGCGGCACGTGCCCGGCGCGCCCTCCGTATTGCTCGTGGGTCACACGGATACCGTCTTTCCCGCCGACCATCCGTTTCAGCAGGTGTGGCGCGAGGGCGAGCGTCTGCGTGGTCCCGGTGTCGCGGACCTCAAGGGCGGGCTGGTCGTCATGCGTGATGCCCTGCGTGCCCTGGAAGAGAGCGAGCTCGCCGGCCGCATCGGCTGGGAGGTGCTCCTCAATCCGGACGAGGAAATCGGCTCGCCGGGATCGGCGCCTGCGCTCGACGAGGCCGCGCGGCGGCATGATCTGGGGCTGGTGTTCGAGCCGTCGTTGCCGGATGGCACCCTCGCCGGGGCACGCCGGGGTAGCGGTAACTGGACCGCGGTGTTTCACGGGCGCGCCGCGCATGCCGGCCGGGAGCATCACCTGGGGCGCAACGCCGTGGTCGCGGCGGCGCGTTTCATCGCACGCATCGACGCGCTCAATGGCGTTCGCGACGGTGTCACCGTCAACCCGGCTTTCGTGCGTGGTGGCGGACCGACCAACGTGGTGCCCGACCGCGCCGTGGTTCGTCTCAACGTCCGTGTGACCAGCACCGCCGACGGTGATTGGGTCGCGCGCGAGATCGAGGCGGCGCGGCGCGAGGTGGATGCCCCGCCGGGCTATGTCGTCACCCTTCACGGCGGTTTCTCCCGCCCGCCCAAGCCGATGACCCCGGCTCTCGAGACATTGTTCGAGGCGGTGCGCCGTTGTGGCGAAGCCGTCGGCGAGGAGGTGAGCTGGCAGGCCACGGGGGGCTGCTGCGACGGCAACAATCTGGCCGCCGCCGGTCTGCCCAACGTCGACACCCTGGGGGTGGTCGGCGGCGGGATTCACAGCGCGGACGAGTACATGGAGATTCCCTCGCTGGGGCGGAGGGCGGCGCTGGTGGCGACATTGCTGCTCGGGCTGGCGAGGGGCGATATCGATTGGCCGAATGTCCGTGAGACAGGGACTGAGGAGGGCTGACGATGCTGGTGGTGAGACCCGTGCGGGAAGACGATCTGGACGCTGTCGTCGAGTTGGTCGACGGGGTTGGAATCGGCATGACCTCGCTGCCTCGTGACCACGACTCGCTGGCGCGCAAGGTCTCCCTGTCCGGGCGTAGCTTCGCCGCCGGCCCGGGGGAGTGGTCGAACGGCGGCGGTGAGGAGTTCTTCTTCTTCGTGCTCGAGGACACCGAAACCGGCGCGGTGGTGGGCACCACCGGCGTGAAAGCCGGGGTCGGGCTCGACGAGCCGTTCTACAGCTACCGCGTGGGCACCGTCGTGCACGCCTCGCGCGAGCTCGGTGTCCACCGCGTCGTGCCCACCCTGTATCTGACCAACGACTACACCGGCTGCGCAGAGGTGGGCTCTCTGTTCCTGCATGCGGATTACCGGCGTGGTGGCATGGGGCGGTTGTTGTCGAAGTGCCGTTTCCTGTTTCTCGCCGAGCATATGGACCGGTTCCCCGAGAAAGTCATCGCCGAGATGCGCGGCGTCAGCGACGCCCAGGGTACGTCACCGTTCTGGGACGCATTGGGCCGGCAGTTCTTCGATATGCCCTTCTATCGGGCCGACTACCTCAGCGGTACCCGGGGCAAAACGTTCATCGCCGAGCTCATGCCGCACAACCCCATATATGTGCCTCTGCTGGCGCCGGAGGCCCAGGCCGTCATCGGCGAGGTCCACGAGGATACCCGCGCGGCGCTGCGCCTGCTGCAGGCCGAGGGCTTCCACTACGAGGGGTACGTGGATATTTTCGACGCCGGACCCACCCTGGAGGCGAGGGTCGCCGAGATCAGCGCCGTGCGTGCCAGCCGCTGCTTCCGGGCGGTTGCCGGCGAGCCGGGGCCGGAGGCGCCGCTGTGCGTCGTCGCGGCGCCGGGTTGGCGCGATTTCCGAAGCGCGCTCGCCCACGTGGAGCACCGTGGCGGTGATGCCGTGGTGGCGCCGTCGGTCTTGCACGCGCTGGCAGTCAACGACGGCGACACGATTCGTGCCGTGCCCAGCGACGTGGCGGACCGGGGGGAACGCTGGCCTATCGGCGAGACCGGGATGTTTCAGTCGAGTTGACGGCGACGCCCGGGCGCGGCAGCGTTCGTGCTCTGGACAACTGGTGTGGCGTTCGCCGGCCGTTCGCAAGCGCATGCGGTGCGTTGCACCGTGCGAGAGTCTCTACCCACCGACCCGAGGAGTGACATGGCAACCTCCGAATTGACCCGCGAGCTATACGATCAGGTGATGGTCCCCAACTACAACCCGCCGGGGGTGATCCCGGTACGCGGCGAAGGCTCGCGTGTGTGGGACCAGCAGGGACGCGAGTACATCGATCTGGCCGGCGGCATCGCGGTGACCTGCCTTGGCCATGCGCATCCGCGTCTCGTCAACGCCCTGACCGAGCAGGCCAACAAGATCTGGCACGTGGCCAACGTTCTCGCCACCGAGCCGGCGCTGAAGCTGGCGCGCCGGCTTACCGAGCTCACCTTCGCCGAGCGCGTGTTCTTCGCCAATTCCGGTGCCGAAGCCAACGAGGCGGCCCTCAAGCTGGTTCGCCGCCATGCTTTCAATCGCGGCGAAACCGAGCGCACCGAGATCATCGCGTTCGAGCAGGCATTCCATGGCCGCACCCTGTTCACCGTCACCGCCGGCGGTCAGGCCAAATATCGCGAGGGCTTCGGGCCGGTGCCCGGCGATGTGCGTCATCTGCCGTTCAACGATATAGAGGCTCTGGAGGCGGCGGTTTCCGAACGTACCTGTGCGGTCGTGCTCGAGCCCATTCAGGGCGAGGGCGGTATCGTGCCGGCGGATCCGGAATTCGTCGCTGCTGCGCGCCGCCTGTGCGACGAGCGCGGGGCACTGCTGGTCTTCGATGAGGTGCAGACCGGTGTCGGGCGTACCGGCGATCTGTACGCCTACATGGGCCTCGGTGTGGCGCCGGACGTGCTTACCACGGCGAAAGCGCTGGGCGGGGGTATTCCGGTTTCCGCGATGCTCACCCGCGCGTCCATCGCCGAGACCTTTCAGCCGGGCACCCATGGCAGCACCTATGGGGGCAATCCGCTCGCCTGTGCGGTTGCCGCGGAGGTGCTGGATATCGTCAGCGACCCGGCGGTGCTCGCCGGCGTCAGGCAGCGCTCGGAACGCCTTCAGGCCGCACTCGCCGAGCTCGGCGAGCGGTACGGTTGCTTCGAGATGGTGCGCGGGCGCGGCCTGCTCCTCGGGGGTGTGCTCGCCGAGAGCTGGCGGGGGAAGGCCCGGGATATCTTGCGGGCGGGACTGGACGAGGGGCTGCTCAGCCTGGTGGCCGGACCGGACGTGGTGCGTCTGGCACCGTCGCTGATCATTCCCGAAGCGGATCTGGAGGAGGGCATTACCCGGCTGGATCGGGCGATCGCCCGCCTCGCGGCGGCCTGAAGGGTCGTTGGCGGGCCCGGCGAGGCTGGTGTAGCCTGATACTTTTACGTGGAATTGTTTCGATGGCTACGGAATACCTCCTCGAATTCACCGCCGTCGCCACGGTGCACTTGCTCGCCGTGGCGAGTCCCGGGCCCGACTTCGCCGTGGTCGTACGCGAGAGCGTCGGCCACGGCCGCCGCGTGGGCGCGCTTACCAGCCTTGGCGTGGGCGCGGGGATTCTGGTGCACGTGGCGTACTCGCTGCTCGGCATTGGCCTGATCGTCTCCCAGTCGATTCTCGCGTTCACGATCATGAAGTTCGCCGGGGCTGCGTATCTCGTCTGGCTCGGGATAAAGGCCATGCGCGCGCGTCCCAACGAAACGGTCGCGACCGGGCCCGGCGATGCGCCGGTGGAAATGCCTTCCGCCCGGCGGGCTTTCGTGACCGGTTTCCTGACCAACGGACTCAATCCCAAAGCGACGCTGTTCTTCCTCTCGCTGTTCTCGGTGGTGATCAGCGCGCAAACCCCCATGGCGCTCCAGATCGGCTATGGCGTTTACATGGCGGTGGCTACCGCAGCGTGGTTTTCGCTGGTTGCGGCGGTTTTCGGTCACGAGCGTGTGCGCCGCGGCTTCGCCCGTCTCGGTCATTGGTTCGAGCGTGTCATGGGTGGTGTGCTTGTGGCGCTCGGGGTGAGTATCGCCACCGCGGGGGCCCGTCAGGCATGAGCGATTCGCTACATGCATCGCCGGTGCTCGTGCTGACCACCGGCGGTACGTTCGACAAGGTCTACTTCGACGCACTCAGTGAGTTCACCGTGGGGCAGGCGCAGGCGCCGCGTATTCTCGAGCAGGCCAGGGTGGATCTGGACTACCGCGTCGAAGCGGTGCTCGCGAAAGACAGCCTCGAGCTCACCGACGTCGACCGTGCCGCTTTGCGTGAGCGAATCGAGGCTTCGGGGGCATCCCAGGTGGTCATCACGCACGGCACCGATACGATGCCGGAGACGGCGCGTGCGCTGGCCGACCTGGAGACCCACACCATCGTGCTCGTCGGGGCCATGCTGCCGGCACGCATGCAGGAGACCGACGCGCCGTTCAATCTGGGCTTTGCGTTGGCCGCGGTCCAGCTGCTGGCGCCGGGGGTCTACGTTGCCATGAACGGGCGTGTCTTTCCGGCGGAGAGCGTGCGGAAAAACCGCACCGCCGGCCGTTTTGAGGAAGACTCGCCGAAGGCGTGACGCCGGCACTGTCCGGGCCCTTTCCACGATACGCATGAGGAGTCGCGACGGTGGACTGGACCGTTGCTCCGGAGGTCTACGTGTTCCTTGCCGCGGTGGGATTCGCCGCCGGCTGGCTGGATTCCATTGCCGGTGGAGGCGGGTTGATCGCCCTGCCGGCATTGCTGCTCGCCGGCGTTCCGCCGTTGCCGGCGCTGGCGACCAACAAGCTCCAGGGAACCGCCGGAGCGTTCACCGCTACGGTGCACTATGTGCGCCGTGGCTGGGTGGATCTGCACTGGGCGCGGGGGTTGATTGCCGCATCGTTCATCGGCGCCGCGGCGGGCACAGCGCTGGTGCAGGTCGTGGATACGGCGGTGGTGGAGACGCTTCTGCCGTTCCTGCTGGCGGCGATGGTGCTGTATTTCCTGCTCTCCCCACGCCTCGGCGACCTCGAGGCCGAGCCGCGGTTGGGTCGCTGGGGCTACGGGCTCACCGCGGCCCCCGCGATCGGGTTCTATGACGGCTTCTTCGGGCCCGGTACCGGCTCATTCTTCACGGCCTCGGCGGTGGCGTTGCTTGGGGCCAGTGCGCGCCGTGCCGTCGCGCTCACGAAGGTGCTCAATGTCACCAGTAACATCGCCTCGCTGGCACTGTTCACCGCCGGCGGCCACATGCTCTGGACCGTTGGTGCGGTAATGATCGTCGGCCAGCTCGCAGGCGCCACACTGGGGGCGAATATGGCAATACGCGGGGGTGTCGCCCTGATTCGCCCATTGGTAGTGCTGGTATGTGTCGGCATGTTGACGAAGCTGTTGTGGGAGCGATTCGTCTAGTGTCCGGTACAGGACACAGACCACGCTGACACTGTCCCGTCGCGCAATCGTATGGTTCCGGCCGCTTCCGATGCCGGACGGGAGCGGGTAGGCTCTTGCGTTTTCGGACTACCGGTGACGGGTATGCGGGTCTCTGCGAAATGGTTGGCGCGCCTCATGAATATCTGGCCGCCGTTTCTCGGTGCCGGCGTGCGGGTAAAGGAGATCTCCCCCGATTGGCAGCGTGCGGTGGTGGCGTTGCACCATCGTCGCTGGACCAGCAACTACGTGGGAACGCAGTTCGGCGGCAGCCTTTTCGCGATGACCGACCCGTTCTACATGCTCATGTTGCTGCACGCGCTGGGCAAACGCTACTGGGTCTGGGATCACAGTGCGCGCATCGAATACCGCCGACCGGGGCGGGGGACGGTGACGGCTCGGTTCGAGCTGGATCCGGAACGCCTGGCGCGTATCCGCGCGGCCGCGGAGAGTGGGGAGAAGCTGCTCGAGGATTTTACCGTCGCGATCCGGGACAACGAGGGCGAAGTGGTGGCGGCGGTCGAGCGTACGATCTACATTCGCCTCAAGCCTCATCACCGGCGCCCGGGCGCAGCCGATGAGTGACCCCGCCCTGCGTGTACTCGCTGGCGACGCCGCGCGGCGGCACCTGCGTGAGCGGGGGCTGGACAACGCCGACGTGGCGGCTGTGACCGCTGCCTCAGGGGGGCCGAAATGGCTCGGCGTCTACGAGCTGGACCGCGTCGTTTTCGGAGAATTCCTGGCGCAGGGCTCACGGGCCGTGAACCTGCTGGGCTCCTCGTCGGGATCGTGGCGGCTCGCGTGTGCCGCGTTGCCCGATGCCCGCGCGGCGTTCGCCCGGTTCGAACATGCCTACCGCACCCAGCGTTATCCCGCGCGCCCATCGCCCGCCTATGTCACCGGCATGGCCTGGCAGACACTGGAGGCCGTGTTCGCACGCGATGGTGCGGCGCAGGCGCTTGCACATCCGCGTTTCCGCCTCAACTTGGTGACTGTGCGCCTGCGCGGCAGCGTTGATGGCTCGCCGCGGCGACACATGATGCGTCTCGGGGCTGCGGCCCTGGGTAATCTGGTTCATCGCCGCAGTCTCGGACTGTTCGTCGAGCGGATCCTTTTCCACAGCGGCGGGAGCGGCGAGACCGTGCATTTCGTGGACGGGCTGCCTACCCGACGGGTAGCGCTCGATGCCGACAACTTCTCCGCGGCGCTCCTGGCCACCGGCTCGATCCCGGGGGTGATGGAGCCTGTGATCGACGTTCCCGGCGCGGGGCCGGGGGTCTATTACGACGGCGGGCTCACGGACTATCACTTCGATGGTGGCTATGATCCCGGGGCCGGACTAACGCTGCAGCCGCATTTCTATCCGCACCTGGTGCCCGGCTGGTTCGACAAGCCACTGCGGTGGCGGCGCAACCGCCTCGCGCGCGCCTCGTGGACCGTCGTGCTCGCACCGAGCGAGACCCACCTGGCGCGCTTGCCCCACGGCAAGGTGCCGGACCGGGAGGACTTCCTCGCCATGTCCGATGACGAACGCGAGCGCTATTGGCTCCAGGTCGCGGCGGAAAGCGAACGCCTTGCCGACGAGTTCCGAGAGCTGGTGGCGACGGGTCGGATCGCCGAGCGCGTCGAGGCACTTTAGAGAGCGTTGAAAGTTTCAAGTATCAAGTTGAAAGTTTCGCGTTTCCACCGCGATGCCATTGCTTGCTGCGTCTCGGGTTGTCACCGCATTTCGCGACGACTAATGCGACGCGACGAGTGCCAATACGTGGCCGGTAGCGGCACGGCTGATGCCGCGCGCTACTTTTCACTTGATACTTGAAACTTTTAACTCGCCTCAAACCTTTAACTCGCCTCCGTCAGGAGGCGCTGCAGGATGCCCTCGTAGATCGCCGACAACGTCTCCAGGTCGCTGACGGCGACGTGTTCGTCGATCTGGTGGATGCTGCGGTTCAGTGGACCGAGCTCGACGACCTGGGCACCGGTGGGGGCGATGAAGCGTCCGTCGGATGTGCCGCCGGCGGTCGAGGGGGTCGTGGCGCGTCCGGTCACCGCTTCGATCGCGTGCCGGGTCGCTTCCAGCAGCGGACCGCGGTCGGTGAGAAACGGACGAGCGGAGAGCTCCCATTCGATCTCGTAGTCGAGGCCATGGCGGGAGAGGATGGCTTCCGTGCGCGCACGCAGGTCGTCCTCGGTGACTTCGGTGGAGAACCGGAAGTTGAAGTCCACGTGCAGGTTGCCGGGGATGACGTTGCTCGCGCCCGTGCCCGCCTGCAGGTTGGAGATCTGGAATGTGGTTGCCGGGAAGCTGCCGTTGCCCCGGTCCCATTCGGTGGCCGCCAGCTCGGCCAGCGCCGGGCCGAATTCGTGCACCGGGTTACGGGCGCGGTGCGGGTAAGCCACGTGACCCTGAATGCCGCGCACCGTGAGGTGCCCGTGGAAACTGCCGCGGCGGCCGATCTTGATGGTGTCCGCCACCAGTGCTTCGGAGCTGGGCTCGCCGACCAGGCAGTGTTCGATGGTCTCGCCCCGTTCCGCGAGCGCCTCCATGACCCGACGCGTGCCGTTGACCGCCGGGCCTTCCTCGTCACTGGTGATCAGCAGTGCGACGCTGCCCGTATGCTCGGGGTGGTAGGCGAGGAATCGCTCGAGCGCTGTGACGAATGCCGCGACGCTGCCTTTCATGTCGGCCGCGCCGCGCCCGTACAGCAGCCCCTCGTGTACCGAGGGCTCGAACGGTGGTGTGCGCCATTCGGTCTCCGGACCGCTGGGGACCACGTCGGTATGGCCGGCGAAGGCGAGCAGGGGACCGGCCGTGCCGCGCCGGGCCCACAGGTTGGTCACCTCGCCGAATGCGAGGGTCTCGCACGCAAAGCCCAGTGGCTCCAGACGCTCGGCGAGCAGGGCCTGGCAGCCGGCGTCCTCCGGGGTGACCGAGACTCGGCGAATGAGCTCGCAGGTGAGATCCAGGGTATCGGACATGGGCTCAGCTCAAGTTGTCGTAGTCGTTCGCGCGGTAGCCGACGAGCACGCGCTCGTCGTACTCGAGTACCGGGCGCTTGATCAGCGTCGGGTGGTCGATCATCAGGGCAATGGCCCGATCCGCGGTGAGGTCCGCGCGATCGGCTTCGGCGAGCTGCCGCCACGTGGTGCTGCGGCGGTTGAGCAACTGCTCCCAGCCCACCGCCGCCTCCCACCGGCGCAGCCGCTCGCCGTCGACGCCGTCGGCCCGCAGGTCGCGAAAGCGGTAGTCCACCCCCGCCGCGTCCAGATGCCGCCGCGCCTTGCGGCAGGTGTCGCAGGTCTTGAGGCCGTAGAGAATTATGCTTCGCATAGTCGCACGTACAAAGTGGCAAGCTACTAATCTTCTCAGAAGTATTGTCATGCGTCAGAGCGCCACAGCGGCCCGGGGGCAAGACGCGTTCGCGCCGGCG